>NZ_BTPU01000007.1:0-68726 GCF_036985595.1 Vallitalea maricola
ATAGTAACTTTTTTATTTATCTATTTTACCTATTGTTCTTTCTTTTAAAACTCCTTGAAAATTGATATATTTAGTAAATTCTGCAAAAACTGTATCAAATAATAAATCATATCCAGTTTCATTTAAATGTACTCCATCATCTGAAATTAATCTCTCATAATTATCTTGACTAAGTACTTTATTGTAAAAATCAATTAGTGGACAATTATAATCTTTGGATAAAGTTTTAATTATATGTACGTATTGATTCAAACGTGAATTATTACGTAATGGTTTTGCAATTTCTTCATTAACTGGAGGTGGAGTAATCATAATAGGAATGGGCATACAATTATTTAAACCTGTCCTATTGTTATGTTCAATGATTCTATTAATTATATTAGTTAAATTATTTTCAAATTCTTCTAGTGGTCTATATTTATTGTTATTAGCACAATCATTAGTGCCGAATTGTACGAAAACCATATTTGGTTGATGAACCAATACAGAAGTTTCGATAGATTGTAATGCTTCTCTAGTGGTAACACCATTCTTACTAGAATTAACAATATTCCAATATATTGAAGGATAATAGCTGGGTATATACTTTTCAAGCCTATTAATAAAACTATGGGCTTTATTGACACCATAACCATTTGAAATACTATCACCAAATCCAACAATTGTTGTCTTAATCATAAGATTACCTCCAGTTTAAATTAACATATTAGCTTTACATTATATAATAATACAAATTAAGAGTAATTCCAATAGTTTTTTTAAAAAAACTTATAAAACACTTGTATTGTGTAATGAATTGTAAAATCCAGGAAAAGATATATCAATACATTCACTTTGGGGTATGTTTGTTTTTCCTTCTGCAACAAGACCAGCTATAGCTAAAGACATAGCTATACGGTGGTCATTGTAGCTTTTAAGTGTTGCACCTCTAAGATTAGGAGAATAAGATATTATCATACCATCATTAGTCCCTCTGATATCAGCACCCATTTTACTTAATTCACTTACCATGGTCTCTATACGATTAGATTCTTTTACTTTTAATTCTTCAGCATCTTTTATGATTGTTTTACCCTCAGCAAAACAAGCAGCTACAGCAATTATTGGAATTTCATCAATTAGGGTAGGGATGATATCTTTATCAATTATTGTTCCTGTCAGTTTACTAGATTTTACCATGATATCAGCAACTAACTCACCGTTAATTTCTCTTTTATTAAGTAAAGAGATATCACCATTCATTGCTTTCAGTACTTTGATAATCCCATCTCTTGTAGGATTAATCCCAACATTTTTAATCACTAGCCTAGAATTTTTAGTAATCAAACAAGCTACTATGAAAAATGCAGCTGAAGAAATATCTCCAGGTATATTTATATCTTTTGCATATAGTTCATTTACAGGTGTACTTATTATTGTAGAACCCTCAGTTGTTATATTGCCTCCAAAATAATTAAGCATTATTTCAGTATGATTTCTAGAAAGAACAGGTTCTATTATTTTAGTATCATTTTCTGTATATAAACTTGCTAGAATTATACATGATTTTACTTGTGCACTAGCAACCAAGGAATTGTGGGTTATATTATGCAGTTTACTACCAATGATTTTTAATGGCGCTTTATTATTACTTTCAATAGATACAATGTTAGCTCCCATCTTGGTTAATGGATCTATGATCCTTTTCATAGGTCTACTTTTGATAGAATCATCTCCAGTTATGATACAATCAAAATCTTGTGGAGCAAGGATTCCAGACATTAACCTAAGTGTAGTACCACTGTTACCTACATATAATTCGTTTTTAGGCTTTTTAAGACCATGTAATCCTTGACCATTAACAGTGACTAGGGAATCATTAACTTCAATATCAATCCCCATATCCCTAAAGCAACGAATAGTACTTAAGCAATCTTCACCCATTAAAAATCCTTTTATATTTGTAATACCTTTTGATAGAGCACCTAGCATTATTGCTCTATGGGAAATGGATTTATCCCCAGGTACATTAATTTCACCTTGTATACTTTTCACAGGATGTATTATCATATTTGCCTCCAGTAGTTATTGTATTTTAGACATAAACTCTATAATTCATGCCAACCAGTATTTCTATACTTTTGTTTTGACTGTCCAAGTCATAAAAAACTATTTCCAATACACCTTCTTGGTGTTCTCTATTATTATTAATTCCTATATTCTTTATATTTATTTCGTTATTACTTAATAAAGTTGCTATTTCTGCTATAATACCAGGTTTGTCTATTACATCCACTGTAATTTTATATGATTTCATGATAAAACCCGTATTCTTATCTGAAAATGTATTTCTATAATCTCTGGATGAAGAGAAAAACGAGTATATATTTTCGTTGTTGCACTTAGCTATACTTTCTTTTATTAGTGAAAGTTCTTGCTGAAATCTATCTATAACTTTGGTTATTTGCTTATTATTAGTTGAACATATTTGCTGCCACATATCTGGAGAGGAAGATGCTATTCTAGTTATATCTTTGAATCCTCCTGCAGCAAGTGTATGCATATGTTTATCAGGTGTATCTAGTTCAGATACCAGATTAACAAGTGTAGAAGCAATAACATGGGGTACATGGCTGATTGTAGCTGTAATAAAATCATGTTTTGAAGGTTCTATTACGATAGGTAATGCACCAATTTCCGTAATAATTGTCTGTAACATGGCTATTTTGTCCTCTGATGTAACAGGTAGAGGAGTCAATATATAATAGGCATTTTCAAAAAGATGGCTATCAGCAGCGGTTATCCCGCTTTTTTCAGATCCAGCCATTGGATGACCACCAATAAAATTATTATCACAGTTCATGCCTATTGCAGCATCAATTATTATCTCTTTTGTACTTCCAACATCTGTTATAATACAATCTTTATTTATTATTGGTAGTAATTGGTTTAAAGCTTCTATATTATTTTCTACAGGTGCACATAAAAAAATAATTTGGCAATCCTCAAAATTATTATCAATAACAGTAGTATAATCGTCAATAATTTTTTCATTCAAAGCTGTTTCAAGTGAAGTAGTATCAATGTCATAAGCAATTATTTTACATGTTTTATATTGAACTTTGATAGCTTTAGCTAAGGAACCGCCTATTAATCCAAGTCCGATAAAGCCAATCTTATCTAGATTCATTACAAAGTCTTCCCAACAAGATTAGAGAAAGGTCTTAACTCATTGCATAATAATTCAAATTCATCAGGTGGCAATGATTGAGGACCGTCCGATAAAGCCACAGCAGGGTTAGGGTGCACTTCAACCATAATACCATCTGCACCTACAGCAACTGAGGCTTTGGATAGAGGATTAACATAGGCTCTTTTACCAGTAGCATGACAAGGGTCTACTATTATTGGTAAGTGGCTTTTATGTTTTATAATAGGTATAGCGCTAATGTCTAGTGTATTTCTTGTAGCTGTTTCAAATGTTCTAATACCTCTTTCACATAAAACGACATTTTTATTTCCTTCACTCATTATATATTCAGCAGCATTTAACCATTCATCTATAGTTGCAGATAAACCTCTTTTCAAAAGAACAGGGGTATTGGTTTTTCCGATTTCTTTTAGTAAGTAGAAATTCTGCATATTCCTTGCACCGATTTGGAACATATCAACATATTTATAAGCAGTTTCAACAGATTTTAGACTGGTGACCTCACATACAATTGGCAGCCCTGTTTCTTCACGAGCTTTTGCCATATATTTTAGTCCTTCTTCTTCTAATCCTTGGAATGAGTAAGGGGATGTACGAGGTTTGTAAGCACCTCCTCTAAGAATTGATGCACCAGATTTTTTAATCGCATGAGCAGTTTCGATGATTTGCTTTTCATTTTCTATAGCACAAGGTCCAGCCATAATTACAAATTTGTTACCGCCTATTTCAACATCTCTTACCTTAATAATAGAGGAGTTCATGTTGAATTTTTTATTTGCCAGTTTATATGATTCAGTAACAGGGACAATCTTTTCAACGCCGCCCATTAATTCAATATTACATTTGGATAATTTGGATTTATCACCAACAACACCTATTATGGTTATTTGATCTCCTGTTGATAGATGTGTTTTAAGTCCATGGTCTTCAACTAAGTTTATGACGTTTTTTATATCTTGTTCGTTAACATTTGGTTTCATTACAATAATCATTGTTATACCTCCTTTAATATGTATATGATATAGTATTAAATAAAACAGACTCTGTTTAGCAGTAAGCCAAGAAGGCATAGTATAGACCCTTTTACAATATTTAAGGGTCTGCATAGCTAAACAGAGTCTATAATGATAGTTGAAAGCTAATCAATAATATACTATAAGTCAGCCCTTTAATATTTATAGTATACCATAATCAGCTATAAACTAAAATAAATATTAGGGTTAAATCAATTGTTCTACTGCTTCAAAGAATGTATCCATTTCTTCTTTTGTACCTAGTGTTACACGTTGATATGTATCCATTCCAAAGTAGAAACCAGGTCTTACAATAACGCCTTTTTTCTGTAGCTCTACAAATAAATCCATACTTGGTTTTTTGAAATCAATCATTAGGAAGTTACCATGACCTTCAATATAATCCATTCCTAATTCATCAAGTCTTCTATAAGTATATTCTTTAACAGCCTTATTAGCTTCAAAAGTATTCTTGACAAATTCTTCATCAGAAAGAGCAGCTAAAGCACCTTCTTGAGCACCAGTAGTTACATTGAATGGTCCACGTACTCTATTAATATAATCTATAATTTCTGGATGAGCTATTCCATAACCAACACGTAAAGATGCTAAACCATACATTTTAGAGAATGTTCTTAGTATGATTAAGTTATCGTATTCTTTTAATAGTGGTACTGACTCTGGGTAATTATCATCGTAGACATATTCATAATATGCTTCATCAAGTACTATTAGAATATTACTTGGTATTTTTTTAATGAATTCTAATTGTTCTTTTTCAGTGATAATTGTACCTGTAGGGTTATTAGGGTTAGCTATGAAAATAACCTTAGTACGATCTGTCACTTTATCAACGATTCCATTTAAATCATAAGTATGATTGATTAAAGGTACTTGTATTATTTTACCTCCCATAGTTTTAACTGATGCACTATATTGAGCAAAACTAGGTGTACATGTTATAGCTTCATCTGATGGACCAATAAAAGTACGACCTATTATAGATAAAAGTTCATCTGATCCAGCACCAAAAACAAGTTGATTAGTTTCTACATTCATTTTTTCTGCTATAGCATTTCTTAATTTTGTGCAGTTGCCATCAGGATAGAGTGATGGTGTTTTTAAAGTCTCAATGATTGCTTCTTTCGCTTTTTCAGAACAACCATATGGATTTTCATTAGAAGCAAGTTTAGTAACTTTGTCAAGATTAAATTCTTTTTTCACATCGTCTATTGGCTTGCCTGGTACGTAAGCTCTTAGAGATTCAACTTCTTTTCTACAACTAACCATTTTAATATTCTCCTTCACAATTATATTTTCAATTAATATATGTAGCCTATAATACTACGTTACTAATTAGATACATACATTCTATCATATATATTATATTTTTGTTGATAAACTATATATTTTTTTGATTATACCATTAAATAAACTTAATTATTAAAGTTAATTCCTTAACATATTAATAAGATTAACCTGCGAGAAAGGGAAATCATTTATAAATATAGAAAATAGTAAATGTATTTTATTAACATATTTACATATAATATACAGGACAGGTTTTAGTAATAATATAGTTTTATATATTTTACGCTTAATAGCTTTTTATGTCAACACTTTAAAGCCGCAAAGTGAAATGAATTTATTTTAAAAATTCGGGATTTAGATAAGTTTTTAAAGATATTATATATAGTTCTTGATGCAATTAATTAAAAATTATTTTATTATAAAACTATATTTATATATTAAGCTTAATATACTTAATAGTTAATTTAATTAAGTTGGGGATTGATGAAATATGCACATAAGCATTTATGAGGTGAACTGTCAAAAATGTTGTGCAAAATTAATAAAATAAATAAATGTTTTTTGAAATTATTGAAGGAATTCAATGATTATAGTAGAATATTAAATATATCACATATTTAGTGTTGTAAGTTCAATAATTTAATAACAACTTTATTTTTTTGATAAAAGATTGAAAAAATATTACGTTGTATTTACTAATTTTGTAAAAAATATTCCAATGATTGGGGGAAAATCCATGAAAATCTACTCATCTGAACAAATTCGTAACGTTGCACTCTTAGGTCATGGTGGAAGTGGTAAGACAACTTTATCAGAAGCTATGGCAAACGTTGCAGGAATAACTAAGAGACAAGGAAAAATTGAAGAAGGGAATACAATAAGTGATTTCGACAAAGAAGAAATTAAAAGAGGTTTTTCAATTAACACGTCCTGTATTCCTATTGAATGGCAAGATTGCAAGATTAACTTACTAGATACACCAGGATATTTTGATTTTATGGGAGAAGCAAAAGAAGCGACAAGAGTTGCTGATAGTGCAATTATTATTGTATCTGGAAAATCTGGTGTTGAAGTAGGAACTGAAAAAGCTTGGGAATATGCAGAAGAGATGGAAATACCTAAAATGGTATTTGTTACTGATATGGATGACGATCAAGCAAGTCTTAAAAATGTTCTAGACCAATTAAGAGATATTTTTGGAAAGAGTATTGCTCCTTTCCAAGTTCCTATCAAAGAAGGAGAACACTTTGTTGGTTTTGTCAATGTAGTTAAGATGCAAGGAAGAAAATTTATTAAAGACCATGTAGAACAATGTGATATACCAGAAGGAATGGCTAGCGAATTAGAACCAGTAAGAGAAATGATTCTAGAAGCAGTTGCAGAGAGTGATGAAGAGTTGATGGAGAAATACTTTGAGGGTGAGCAATTTACACTTGAAGAGATTCAAACAGCACTTCATAACGGAGTTATTGAAGGAACTATTGTTCCTGTACTATGTGGTTCAGGTATTTTAAATACAGGCGTACAAGTATTGCTTAATTCCATAGTTAAATATATGCCAGCTCCAAAAGAAGAGAATACAGTAGTTAAGGGACTAGATCCTAATACAGGAGAAGAAATTGAAGTTACATGTGACAAAGATGAATCAATGAGTGCCTTGATATTTAAGACAATTGTAGACCCATATATTGGAAGATTATCATTATTTAGAGTATACTCTGGAATTTTAAAAGCTGATTCCAGTTATTTGAATGTTAACAAAGAGGATAGCGAAAGAATTTCACATATTTATGTTTTAAGAGGTAAAGAGCAGATTGAAGTTAAAGAGATTAGAGCAGGTGATATCGGGGCTGTTGCCAAGTTATCAAATACTAGTACAGGGGATACATTATGTGATAAGAAAAGACCTGTTAAATTAAACGGTATAGATTTCCCTGAATCTCTTGCATGTAGAGCTGTATTTCCAAAAACAAAAGGTGATGAAGAAAAAATCTCATCAGGTCTTCATAAGTTAATGGAAGAAGACCCAACAATTAAAGTTGTTTTGGATTCTGAAAACCATCAAGAATTATTATATGGTATTGGTGGTCAACATTTGGATGTTATAACTAGCAAATTAGAGGCTAAGTTTAAAGTAGGTGTGGATCTAAAAAAACCTAAAGTACCTTATAGAGAAACAATTAAGAAAAAGGTTAAAGTTCAAGGTAAACATAAGAAACAATCTGGTGGTCATGGACAATATGGTGATGTTCATATTGAATTTGAACCTTCAGGTGATAGGGAAACACCTTATATATTTGAAGAAAAAATATTTGGAGGCTCAGTTCCAAAAAATTATTTCCCAGCAGTTGAAAAAGGATTACAAGAATCAGTCCATCATGGTGTGATTGCTGGCTATCCAGTTGTAGGAGTAAAAGCTACATTGGTAGATGGTTCTTATCATCCAGTAGATTCATCAGAAATGGCATTCAAAATTGCTACAACACAGGCATTCAAAAAAGGAATGGTAGAAGCTACACCAGTTTTATTAGAGCCAATTGTAAGTGTTAAAGTAATAGTGCCAGATGCTTATATGGGAGATATTATTGGAGACCTTAATAAAAGAAGAGGTCGTGTGTTAGGTATGAACCCTGCAAAAGGTAAGCAAGAAATTATTGCAGAGGTTCCACAATCAGAGATGTATGGATATTCAACAGACCTTCGTTCTATGACACAGAGTAGAGGATTATTTACTCAGAAATTCGAGCGTTATGATGAAGCTCCTATGGATGTTCAAGAGAAAGTAATTGAAGCTAAGAAAAACGAGGAATAAAAGGAAAAATGGCTGTCCATTATATGGATGGCCTTTTTTAAGTTGGTATGTTAATATAAAAATAGAATTGTATGTTGAGGTGGAGAATTATGTTATTTGTTTTTATGGGAGAAAGTTGTACAGGTAAGTCTACTATTGCTGATATAATTAGTCATAAAATTAATGCAGAAGTATATAGTGGAAAAGAGTATATGAAATTAGCTAAAAATGAATATGATGCTTGGAAGATTTTTTATAATAAATTGGTTGATGCAAGTGTTGATGTATATAATTGTGATAACAACATCATATATGTTATAACTGAAAAGGATATGATAGCAAAACTTGATAATCTTAATTGTGTTAAAGTCAAATTTATAGCAGACATTGATATAATTAAGACTAGATTTTCAAAGAGGATGAAAGGTAATTTGCCAAAACCTATCATAAGTATGATAGAGAGGAAGTCACTAGAATGGAAAGAGGTAGAAGGGGATATAGTACTTGATACTTTTAAAAATAATATTGAAGAAAATATCAATAAAATATTAGAAGTAACTTATAAAAAGAACGCTTGAGGGGAGATTAACTTATGAAGAAGTATTTAATAGGAGGAACTATAATTTTATTTGTAGTAATAGTATTTTTAATAGTTTCATTAATTAAGATTAGTAAAAATGAACAGAGTGCTAAAGTTGAAGTTATACATAAAACTAAAGTTATTACTAAAAAAGATGAAAAATTGGAACAGCTGCAATTAGAATACAATAAACTTAATGATGAATATCTAAAGATTAAAAATAAGTATAATAAACTTATGGAAGAGAATATATCTAGTCAATTCGTTGAAAGGTATATGGGTAAAAAATATCCTGTAGCAAGTGGAATAAAAAAATATATTGGTGAAGAACCATTAAGAACATACCCTAGTTCACTTGCATCCTATGTTTTTAATAGTTATAAACCTGATATTGTAGAAGTAATCAATGAAGTTAGCTGTGAAGATGAAAATTGGTGTCTTGTAATTGATAATAATGGAATAAGTGGATATGCAAATGGTGATGATCTTGTAGCTATAGAGAAAGATGATGATTCTACTAATACTGATATTTCAGAAACTGAAACTCTAGGTGGATTCAAGATTGGTCAACGAATAGAAACTTTAATCGGTTTGTTAGACAGGGATTATTATCTTATTTATGAAAATGGGAGAATATATCAGTTCCCCGATAGTAAAGAAGTATCAGGAGTTGAACCTATGGACAGACCTTTTGAAGAATCTTTGGATGCTTTTGTTGGAAACACGAATCATATATGGCGATTAAGAACAGATTCACCTAAGTTTACATTAAAAGATGGATATAAGGTTGGAGATAATGCCATGAAAGTAATAAAATTTTATGAATCGGAGTATAAGTATTCAAAAGATGCAGATGGTTATTGGTATTCAAAATATACTTTTGATACAGGAGATGTACACTTGGAATTTTTAATAGATACAGAAGAGCTAAATGAAAATAGCATTATTAAATATATAATAATAGGTTAATTGTCAAATGCAATATGTCGATAATTAGTAATATAAAACATACATAAACTATGTAATGAGAAGAACACATAATAATAGAGGGGGATTTATATGATAGATGCACATGTACATATAGAACGTGGACCTTATACAAAAGAATGGATTATGAAATTTGTATCATATGCTTTAAAGCGAAATATTGATAGATTATATCTGCTAGAACACTCGCATCGTTTTAGTGATTTTGTAAAAATTTACGATTCTATATTAAACAATAAAGATTGTGGTGAATATCAACGAGAATGGTTGTCTAGAAAGTCAGAATTAAGATTATCTGATTATAAAGATTTTATTAATGAAATGAGAAGATATAAATTTCCAATAGAAATTAATTTTGGACTAGAAATATGCTATTTTCCTAATAAAGAAGACGAAATAAAAAGATGTGTTTCTAATTTTGATTGGGATTTTTTAACAGGTTCAATTCATTGGATAGATGGCTGGGGGTTTGACCACCGTAAAACAAAAGATAGTTGGAATGAACGTGATATAGATAAGGTCTATAAGAGATATTATGAGTTAATAATACAATTAGTACAATCTAATATATTTGATATTCTAGCACATCCTGATTCCATCAAATGTTTTGGACATTATCCATCTTCAGATTTCACTAATATCTATGAATCATTAGCAACAGCACTAAAAGAGAGTGAAATGAAAGCAGAGTTTAGTAATGGACTATATATTAATTATGGACATAAAGAGTTAGGGCTGAATACTGATTTGTTGCAAATTTTACTTGATAATAATGTGAAGATAGTTACTGCTTCAGATGCTCATAGACCAGAAGATGTAGGAAAGTACATTATGGAAGCTAAGGAGTTAATATATATAGCAACTAATTTTAAATAGAAGTACAAACTAATTAAGATAGTGTATTGAAAGTAAAATTATATAATCGGAAATGGTAAGGTGAATTATGAAAAAGATAGTTAAAATTATAATATTTCTTAGTATGATTTTTATTATATTAGTTATAATTGGAAATAAAATAATAGATAATAAAAATGTTAAAAAGATTGGAATTATATCTGTTTGGTCAGATTTTGAGAATAAACAATATACTAAAAAAGAAGAAATAATAGTGGATGATAAAAAAACTATTAGAAAAATACTTGATTTGATAAGGGCGGGAAGTATTAATAAAAATATTTGCCAAGATAGGTTACCTGCTGAATACGAGTTGAAAATATATTATAATAATCATGTTATTGATGGTTATTATTGGTATAATGAACCGAATTATAATTTGCATTTAGATAATACTGATGGAGAAATATTAATTAATGGGGAAGAGATGGATAAACTCATACTTAGTATTACAGGAGAAAGAAACAAAGAAAAGCTAGTAAGTCCCTATGGAAATCAATAATCAATATTAATATGGAGTGAGAATAATGAATAAAAACGTTATACTAAGAAGAATAATTAAAGGGTTATTAATAGCTGTATTAATCATTATAGCAAGTATTTCTGTGTATTCAATGCATAGGAATAAATGCATGCAGAAAAATGATCTATTAGTTTCTTTTGAATCTTTAACACCAATTGATGAAGAAAACTATACTTTAGGAGATATAGATTATAAAGATTGCGTATATAGTGAAAAAATAGGTAGAATAATATTTAGTTTTCATAAAGATGGTAGTAAAAGAATGACATTGATGGATAGCAAGAATGGATATATAAGAGAATACATAGGTAATGTACTGTTAAACGAATTTGATTATAGAAAAGAAGATTTATTGGCTGAAATAAAATCCTATTTAAATCCTAGAGTATGGTTTGGGGGCTGTAGAAATATTGTCAAAGAATTCAATCAAAAACGAGTACGTAGTGAGCAAGAATGCATAAGCATTAATGAATTGTTAGATAAAGGAGAAATAGATGTTATTAAACAAAATAAAAAGAATAAAATAGTGATTAGTAAAAGTGGTAAATACTACGTTAATTGATATTTTGAATAATCAAAAAGCTTAAAATAGATATAATTGAACAGGTTTAATAATAAAATAGAAGCAAATATTATGGTTTTATATTAATTATGATATTTGATATTGATGATTTATTAGATATAATAGTTATAAGAAACCAGAATGTTATTTTATAGTAATATTAATAAGTGAAGGGAGTATCAACAAATGAGGAAATTAGGTAAATTATTAATTAGGGTTCTATCATTATATTATTTTATTAAGGCTATTATTTTATTTAAGGAAATTATTATCTTATGTGTACCTGGGATAAAAGGAACTAATAGTGCTTTGCAGACTTTAGGAGTAAACAGTTCATTATATTTTATAATTAATTTCATTGTAATTTTAGGGATAGCTGTTTTGTTATGGATTTATACAGACAAGATTGTTTCAGCTATTATAGGAAACGATAGTAATGACAGTTTAAATATCAATGTAGAGTATAGGGAGTTATTGAGTATTGTATTATTAGTTTTAGGAATTATAATTGTAATAAAAACATTACCATCTTTCTTGACTCAAATACCATATTATTTTTCTGGTAATTTTCAAGGATACACTTTTAATATTAGATTGATAAGGTTCTTTCAAATATTTGGACCAGTGTTTAAATTAGCAATCGGTATTTATTTGATTGTGAAAAATAGAAGGTATAAAAGTGAGCAAAACAATAATAAGTTGATGGATTAGTATAATTAACACTTTTAGTAAGGAGAAATAAAACATGAAATTATTAATCAATAAGGGAAAAACATACAAATACAATTGCTTTGAATATGTTGATGAAGAAGATTTGGAGAATTCATTAATATATAAAGAAAATAATGAATGTTTAATAGCATATAAAGTTTTAATAGATAAAATACAATTGTACTGGGCATGTAATTCTAAGGAGAATTTTATTGAGGAACTTAACAATCTCATAACTGAAATGAAAGAAAATAAAATATATGTGGAGTTTATACCAGAAGATTTTGTAGATGAGATGAATACAATAGGATTTAATATAGAAAGTGAATTTATTGATCTTTGGTATAAGGATTTAACTAAGTACATATGTAATAGTAGCAATAGTGTAAAGATAAGAGAATTAGAAGAATCTGAAACACAAAAAGCTAGTTTGCTCACTAAATCATGCAAAGGATTATCTAGAGGTTTTTATGGAGAAGATGAAGAAATAATAAAAGAGTGGTACCAATCAGAAAACTCCAAAATATTTGTTGCAGAAAAAGATAATGAAATCATTGGGGTTGCATTAGTGAATCTGTATGGATTTGATAGTGAAAAAGGAACTGTAATATGGATTAGATTATTGGCGGTAGAACCTAAGTATCAACATCAAGGTGTAGGTAAATCACTGTTGAATTATTGTATTAAATGGGGTATAGAGAATGGTGCTGTAAGGAGTTTTATAGCAACTGATGTGGAAAATTATAATGCTCTAAAATTATATGAAGGTCTAGGATACGAAAGAAACGAGGGCAGAGGACAAATAAATATTGAAAAATGATATTTGCCCAGTTTGGAAGGGAATATTCAATATAGATAATTAAGAATGATATTGTAATAAATGACTTATGGTAAAATTGATTTTCTTTATATATTATGTCTTGATTTTCACCATTCAATATGTTATGATACGATTAATTATATAATTATAATATACAATGAAGAGGATTAGTAGATATTTTATTGATTGTAGAGAGCTGTTGGATGGTGTAAAACAGTATCGATATATATTGAACTCGCCTTGGAGTATCCTATCTGAAAATAAGTAAGGTAGGACGGTTACTTATCGTTACAAAGAAAAGGGTATCTCATAAGAATGTTAATACTTATGAGATAAAGTAGAGTGGTACCGCGAGAATATATCGTCTCTATGCATAAATTGCATAGAGATTTTTTAATCTAAAAATGAGGTATTCTTGTTATGAGAGGTAATAAAGGAGGAAAAAGAAATGAGCGCTGTTTATAATCATAAACAAATAGAAACAAAATGGCGTAATATCTGGAAAGATAATCCAATTAATAAAGATGAAGAAGGCAAAGAAAAATATTATTGTCTAGACATGTTCCCATATCCATCAGGTAGTGGATTACATGTAGGACACTGGAGAGGTTATGTGCTTAGTGATGTTTGGAGTAGATACAAAGTACTTCAAAATTATTATGTGCTTCATCCAATGGGTTGGGATGCATTCGGACTTCCAGCTGAAAACTATGCTATAAAGATGGGAATCCATCCATCAAAGGCTACAGCTACTAATGTAGAGAATTTCAAGAGACAATTAAAAGAAATCAGTGCAATCTATGATTGGACAAAAGAAGTTAATACAACAGATCCAAAATATTATAAATGGACTCAATGGATATTTGTAAAAATGTTCAAAGAAGGTTTAGCTTATGAAAAGCAAATGCCAATAAACTGGTGCCCAGACTGTAAAACAGGACTTGCCAATGAAGAAGTAGTAAACGGTACTTGTGAAAGATGTGGCGCTGAAGTTACTAAGAAAAATCTACGTCAATGGATGCTTAAGATCACTGCATACGCTGAAAGATTACTTGATGACTTGCAAAAACTTGACTGGCCTGCTAAAGTTATCAAAATGCAAAGTGATTGGATTGGTAAATCCTATGGAGCAGAAATTGATTTTAAAGTTAATGGTATAGATGAAAGAATCAAAGTATTTACTACTAGACCTGATACATTATATGGTTCTACATTTATGGTTCTTGCTCCTGAACATGAAATGGTTAGTAAATTAGCTACTGAGGAACAAAAAGAAGAAGTAGAAAAATATGTATTCAATACTTCTATGAAATCATCAGTAGATAGACTGCAGGATAAAGAAAAAACTGGTGTGTTCACTGGAAGTTATGCAGTAAATCCATTAAATGGTGCCAAGACTCCTATTTGGATTTCAGATTATGTATTAGCTGATTATGGTACAGGAGCTATAATGTGTGTTCCTGCACATGATGATAGAGACTTTGCTTTTGCTAAGAAATTTGATTTACCTATTATTCAAGTTATTGCAGAAGATGGAAAAGAAATAGAAGATTTACAAGAAGCTTATACTGGCGAAGGTGAAATGATTAATTCTGATGTGTTCAACGGAATGAAATCATCCCAGTCAAAAGAAGCTATCGCTAATTATCTAGAAGAACATGAAATAGGTAAGAAAACAGTTAATTATAAATTAAGAGACTGGGTATTCTCAAGACAAAGATATTGGGGAGAACCAATTCCGATTGTACATTGTGAAAAATGTGGAGCTGTTCCAGTTCCAGAGGATCAATTACCAGTTACACTTCCTAATGTTGAATCATATGAACCAACAGGAACCGGAGAATCACCACTTGCTGCCATAGATGAATGGGTTAATACTACTTGTCCAGTATGTGGCAAAAAAGCTAAGAGAGAAACTAATACAATGCCACAATGGGCAGGTTCATCATGGTATTTCTTAAGATACATTGATGTTAATAACGATAATGAATTAGTTTCTAAAGAAAAAGCAAAAGAGTGGTTACCAGTGGATATGTATGTTGGTGGAATAGAGCATGCGGTACTTCACTTGTTATATGCAAGATTCTATACTAAATTCTTATATGATATAGGTGTAGTTGATTTTGAAGAACCATTCAAGCGTCTTTTCAATCAAGGTATGATATGTAAAAATGGTGCCAAGATGAGTAAATCTAAAGGTAATGTAGTTTCACCTGATGATCTAGTAGAGAAATATGGTTGTGACTCATTAAGATTATATGAATTATTTGTTGGACCACCAGAACTTGATTCAGAGTGGGATGATAGAGGAATTGATGGAGTTTATCGTTATATTAACAAAGTATGGAACTTGGTTAATGAAAACAAGTATAGGGATGTAAAAGTTACTAGTGAGTTAGAAAAAGTTAGAAATCAATTAATTTATGAAGTAACTAATCGTCTTGATAGTTTCCACCTTAATACTGTAGTTAGTGCTTTTATGGAATATACTAATAAATTAGTTAGTATATCTAAAAAAGATGGTGGAGTAGATAAAGAAACATTAGAAAATCTAATAATCTTACTTGCTCCTTTTGTACCTCATATATCAGAAGAATTGTGGCAAATGCTTGGACATGAGGAAAGTGTATTCACTAAAGGTTGGCCAGCATACGATGAAGACAAAATGAAAGACGATCAAGTTGAAATGCCAGTCCAAGTTAATGGAAAGGTAAGAGCTACAATTACTATTAATGTTGATGAAGCAAAAGACAGTGTACTTGAAAAAGCTAGAAATGCTATAGAAAGCAAGCTTGATGGTAAAAATATCATTAAAGAAATCTATGTACCTAAAAAGATTATTAATATAGTAGTGAAATAATATAAAATCCATATATCCTATTTAACCATTAATTATGGAAGGATATATGGATTTATTGTTATTTTTACATCATTTCCATCATTGTTACGACCATATCAAGTTTATTTCTATCAGTAGGAGATAAATTACTTTTCATGGAGTCAATAATCAGAGAGGATTCTTGTTTTGTAAATTGTAAACCTTTTTGTTTCATTTTTACACCATAACTAAATAAGACCCTAACCTTTTGTTCCATAGGTTTTCCAGTCATATCATTAAGCATGTCAACCATTATTTTTAGTTTTTGTGGACTAATATCTTTGAAAGCTTCGTCATTTAAGATGTGAGAACTATCGCTCATATAATACACCCTTTCTATCAATAGAATTATTTATAATATATTAAAAGATAATATGTTAATTAACTTATGTATATTGACCTATTCCTGCATTAATTGCTTTAATTTTTTTATTAATTCCTCTTGATTAAGATTTTCATTAGGAACTTTGTCATTAACATTGTCAAAATTATTAATTTCAGGTTGTTGGGAGGGTTTATTGTTCATAGTAGTAATCATTGATTGTATGTTTTTGATATTCAACATAATGTCTATAATTTGCTTGTTTTTATCTGAGCACCTTGAACGTAGAGCATATAGCATATCTCTTTTGGTTATATTTGGCCTATTCAATTCTTGAATTTCATTGATTGCAGGGTTATTATATAATTTTACAGTTTTTAATAATTCTATGAATTTAATAAGTACTGCCAAATTTCTTTGATTTTCTAAGCTCATGTAGGGTATGGCAGCTTTCACAACATTCATCTCATTACTATTTACAATAGTATCAATCTCTGTGTTGGAATCCAAATCTCTTTGCCTCCTAAATCTATTATCTATAATATTGTATGTGAGTAATAGTTATTAATTTACAATAACTTTAAATTAATGTTTTTAAAAACTAGTATATAGCAATTATTTAATTAGACTTATATAGATTAACTTATATATAATATGTTACCAATAAATATGATATTACATATATTAAATTAAGGAAGTATAGGAGAACTTTAGTTAAATGGATAATTATGAGAATAATAATTCAATAAGTATTTACAATCAAACCTATATAGCAGATTATATTAATAGCATAAAACAAGCGATAAAAGAAATCACTAGAGAGCAATTAGTCAATAACCTTTCTCTTACAATAAATGAATGCAAAGAAAAATCTAAGGAAAATAATAAAAACAGCTTACAATTGCTTGAAGCCATAAAACCATTCATGGATGATAAAGCAATTGAAAACATAGATAGATTATCGACGGTATTTAATGATATTGATGCTCTAAGAATGTTATTAAACAATTTTATAAGTAATAGTCAAAAATATAAAGAAGATATTATACCAGAAAATAAGAAAAAAAAAATATTAGATCAACAAGGGGATCTGATTTTTGAAGATAATACAGTATATGAGATAGATAAAGATTGCAAGCCTACAATAAAATCCAGGAGTACAGCAAAAGATAATAAAAGTAGTGTTGTCGCTTTATTTTTGTATATGCTAAGTAAATAATATTTCCAGATAAAAAAACAAGTGGTAAGAGAGTAACTCATACCACTTGTTTCTTTATCTTGTTCTCTTTTGCTGATAAGTACTATAATCCGCCATCGTTGCATAACATAAGCATAAGGATTATTAATAACATACTATTGTCTCCTAGGCCTCCCATACCGCCAGAGCCACATCCACAACCATTATTGCCAAACATCATAAGGAATAACATAAGTAACATCATATTATTGTTGCTTCCACCTAAATAACCGTTAGGAGCTACATCACTCATAAAGTTGCCTCCATATATACTTTCTTAATATTTTATGTTAAAAGGCTTGTTTTCTATGAATGATTTAAGGAAAGTTAATAAATAAATCATATAGTTAACCAGTTTAGAATAAAATATATTAATCCAAATTAGGTAGGTATAATATGAAAAAGATAGGAATATTTCTTTTGCCTTTTATATTCAGACAAGGATTAAAAAGAAAAGAAGATAATGCTGATAAAAACATTAAAATAAAGAAATCCAATAATAACGATATAAAAGGTGATAATGATACTTTACAAGATAAAAAGGTTCAAGTTATTGTTAATTGTAGTCTAAATGAAAAAAATGAAAATGAATTAAGAAAGTTAGGGACAGTAAAATATAAACTTCCAATGATAGATTCATATGTATTAGAGCTACCTGAGAAGTATGTAGGTGAATTAAATGGAATACAAGGTGTTGAAACAGTTGAAAATGATGCACAAATTACAGCACAGATGGATATAGCAAGGCAAACAATAAATAACATATGGGCAGATGATAGAGGTGTATCAGGTAAAGGTATAGGTATAGCAGTTGTTGATACTGGTGTATATCCTCACAATGACTTAGTTAAAAAAAAGAATAAAATAGTGGGGTTCAAAGATTTTGTAGGAAAAAAAGAATTTCCATACGATGATAATGGACATGGAACACATGTGGCTGGAATCATTTGTGGAGATGGTTATGAGAGTAATGGCAAATATAAGGGTGTGGCTGTAGACAGCAATATCATTGGTGTAAAAGTATTAAATAAAAAAGGTTCTGGTAATATATCTGATGTGTTAGCTGGTATCCAGTGGATTCTAGATAATAAAAAAAGATTTAATATAAGAATAGTCAATTTATCAGTAGGCATGAAAGATATAGAAGGAGAAAAATCAGCGTTGGTAAGAGGTGTGAATGCTGCTTGGGACAGTGGATTGATTGTTGTTACGGCTGCTGGCAATAATGGACCAGAAGAATCGACGATTACTACACCTGGAATAAGTCGAAAAGTAATCACTGTAGGTTCTTCAGATGATGCAGAAACTGTAAAAATCATGGAAGACCTAATCTCCGACTATTCTGGCAGAGGTCCTACAAAAGAGTGTATAAAAAAACCTGATGTAGTAGCTCCAGGCTCTAATATAATAGCATGTAGTACAGATAAGGCTTATTCACCAAAAGATAAATATTATCCAACCAAGGATATAGGATACACTAAAAAAAGTGGTACTTCAATGGCAACACCTATGGTAAGTGGATGTATTTCTTTACTATTGTCTAAGCATCCAGAACTTACAGGAAAAGATATAAAACTAAAACTAAAAGAATCTACTATAGATCTAGGATTTTCTCAGGCTCATCAGGGATGGGGACTAATTGATGTGAAAAAATTATTGGAATAGGGCTTAAGGAAAGCGACTATGTCGCATTTCTATAAAAAAAGCCCTAAATGAATTTTATTCATTTAGGACAAGATTTCTTTCTATGAAGAGGACAAATTGGGTTAGTAATTACCACCCATTCCGCCACCCATAAGCATAAGCATTAACATGTAAAGCATCATATTATTATCCATGTATGAGCCTTTTCCACCATCATTAAGCATTGATAGAAGTAATAACATTAAAAGCATATTATTATTTTGCATAGTAGCCCTCCTTTCAGAATTAAACTTTTCTTACAATTTCCTCAGTTTGTCGTAAGTATAATATATTTTATGAAGGAGTATTTAAATGTGTGTTTGTATACATTTTATTGCAGGGCTACTAATTTAGAAATATTTCCATTAGATTAGTTAAAATGTTGTTATCAAACATTGGATTATCATTATCCATAATAAGCAATACTAAAAAAAGCAAGAATATATCATTTATATCATCTTTATTCTTATTTTTATTATTAGATTTTATGAATTCATTTGGAATATCATTTAAAGAATAGTAAGTATTAATACTTTCTATCATATAAATTTTCCTTTCTAATGATAGTATCTATAACAGTTAATCTTTTATTATCTATTACAATAGTTATGAAATAAATTAACAGTATATTCATTGATATATTATTTTGTTAGAAATATCTACCAAAAAAATATATCAATAAGTATGATTATGACTAAAGTATTAATAGAAGTTGCTTACAGCCTATGAAACTATTGACATTCTAAGTACAATCGTATACAATAATACCATAATTGAATATATATAAAATTTTTTGCATATATAGTAAAAAGTTTGCTTAAGAGATCATTCTTACTTTTGTAGATTAATCTACTTAAAAAATAGATAAGGAGGAATTACAATGGGTTTAAATTTAACACAAAAGATAATAAAAGATCATTTACTTGAAGGTGAAATGATTCCAGGTAGTGAAATCGGTATTAAAATAGATCAGACCTTAACTCAAGATTCTACAGGTACAATGGCTTATTTGCAACTTGAAGCAATGGAAATTGATAAAGTAAAGACTAAGAGATCAGTTGCTTATATTGATCATAATATGTTGCAACAAGGATTTGAGAATGCTGATGATCATAAGTACATACAAACAGTAGCTTATAAACATGGAGTATATTTTTCAAGACCAGGAAACGGTATATGTCATCAAGTACATTTAGAAAGATTTGGTGTGCCAGGTGAAACTTTATTAGGTTCAGATAGCCATACCCCAACTGGTGGTGGAATTGGTATGCTTGCTATTGGTGCAGGTGGTCTTGATGTAGCAGTTGCTATGGGAGGCGGAACATACTATATTACAATGCCAAAAGTAGTTAATGTTAAATTAACAGGAAAGCTTAAACCATTTGTTACAGCAAAGGATATTATCCTTGAAGTATTAAGAGTCATGACTGTTAAAGGTGGAGTTGGTAAAGTAATCGAATATACTGGAGAAGGAGTTAGTACTCTTAGCGTTCCAGAAAGAGCAACTATAACTAATATGGGTGCGGAACTTGGGGCTACAACATCAGTATTCCAGAGTGATGATGTAACTCTATCATTCTTAAAGGCTCAAGATAGAGAAGAACTATGGAAAGAATTAAAAGCTGATGAAGATGCTGCTTATGATGAGACTATAAATATCAATTTAGATGAACTTGAACCTCTAGTAGCAATGCCTCATAGTCCAGATAACGTAGAAAAAATATCCAATATCAAAGATTTAAAAGTAAATCAAGTATGTATCGGAAGCTGTACCAACAGTTCATATCTTGATATGATGAAAGTATCTAAGATATTAAAAGGTAAAACAGTTCATCCAGATGTGAGCTTAGTTATAGCACCAGGTTCAAAACAAGTGCTTAATATGTTAGCTGCTAATGGTGCATTAGCTGATATGATAGCTGCAGGTGCAAGAATATTAGAATCAGGATGTGGACCTTGTATAGGTATGGGTCAGGCTCCAGCAACAGACGCAGTTACACTTAGAACTTTCAATAGAAACTTTAAAGGACGTTGTGGAACAGTTTCAGCAGGAGCTTATTTACTTAGTCCAGAGGCTGCAGCGGTTAGTGCATTATCTGGAAAATTGACAGATCCAACTACTTGTACTACTGATATAAATGTTGCTATGCCAGATAAATTCTATATTAATGACAATATGGTAGTACCACCTGCAGAAGATGGCAGTAAAGTAGAAGTTGTAAAAGGACCAAATATTAAACCATTCCCACTTAATGAAGAACTTAAGGATGAGGTTGAAGGAAAAGTTTTAATTATTGTAGAAGACAATATAACAACAGACCATATTATGCCTTCTAATGCTAAGTTATTGCCATTTAGATCTAATATACCTCACTTGGCTAACTATTGTTTGACACCATGTGACGAAGAGTTTCCTAAGAGAGCAAAAGCTAATGGTGGAGGAATGATTATTGGTGGAGACAACTATGGACAAGGATCCAGTAGAGAACATGCTGCACTAGTTCCATTGTATCTAGGTATAAAAGCAGTTCTAGCTAAGAGTTTTGCAAGAATTCACAAAGCTAACCTAATCAATTCAGGTATTTTGCCACTTACATTTATTAATATGGCAGATTATGATACTATCAGTCTTGATGATGATTTATCAATGGATAATGTAATAGAGAGCGTAAAGGCAGGAAAAGTAATTGTTCATAATAAGACTAAAAAACTTGATTATGAAATGAATATAGAACTATCAGATAAAGAATTAAAAATGATTATTGCTGGCGGTAAAATCAATTTTATAAAATAAACGACATTTTATTAAGAAAGGGATGGAATAGGCATGGATTATATGAATAAATTTGAAGAACTTATCAAAGAACAAAAAGCTAGGGTCAAAATGATGAAGGAACAAGGCGATTTTGTCAATTATGATGAATTAGATACTATAGTAATTGGTGTAGTTGGAGGAGATGGAATAGGTCCAGCTATAACTGATCAGGCACATAGATTATTAGAGTATTTATTAGCAGATGAAATCAAGAGTAAGAAAGTTACTTTTAAGATTATTAATGGATTAACAATCGAGAATAGAGCAAAAGCTAATAAAGCTATACCAGATGATGTTCTAGAAGAATTAAAACAATGTCATGTAATACTAAAAGGACCAACAACTACACCAAGAAAAGGCGACAAATGGCCAAATATTGAAAGTGCTAATGTTGCAATGAGAAAAGAACTTGATCTATTCGCTAATGTTCGTCCTGTTAAAGTTCCTGATAAAGGAATCGATTGGACTTTCTTCAGAGAAAACACAGAGGGTGCATATGTTCTTGGTAGCAAGGGTATTAATATTGATGAAGACATTGCTATAGATTTCAAAGTTATCACTACTGGCGGAGCAGAACGTATTGCAAGAGCAGCGTTTGAATTTGCTAAGAAAAATGGTAAAAACAAAGTTACAGTAGTAACAAAAGCCAATGTTGTAAAAACTACAGATGGTAAGTTCTTGGAAATCTGTAAAGAAATAGGTAAAGAATATGAAGGTATCGAAGTTGATGACTGGTATATTGATATCATGACTGCTAAATTAGTAGATGAAAAAAGAAGAACACAATTCCAAGTAATGATTCTTCCTAATCTATATGGAGATATTTTAACTGATGAAGCAGCTGAATTCCAAGGCGGAGTTGGTACAGCTGGAAGTTCAAATATCGGTAAGAAATATGCTATGTTTGAAGCTATTCATGGATCTGCACCTAGAATGGTAGATGAAGGTAGAGATATCTATGCTGATCCTTCAAGTATTATTAGAGCTGCGGGTATGTTATTAAATCATATCGGTTATACGAGGAAGGCAGATAAACTATATAAAGCTCTTGAAATTTGTAATACAGAGAAAAAATATGTTATAACAGGAAGAGATACTGGAGCGACAAATGAAGAATTTACAAATTATTTAATGAAAACAATTGAAAAATTATAGATTATGTGTATAATATATATGTTGCATAGGAATTTTTATTTATACTTTACATAAGGTTAATATTGTAATATTATTTAAAAGAGAATTAGTGTAATATATATAGCATGCACAATTAATATTTGGAAGATTTTATATTAATAAGTGTATCCTATAAATAAGAGGAGGCACACCAGTGAGCGAGTA
Organism: Vallitalea maricola; assembly: GCF_036985595.1. Lineage (NCBI taxonomy): Bacteria > Bacillati > Bacillota > Clostridia > Lachnospirales > Vallitaleaceae > Vallitalea > Vallitalea maricola. The sequence continues at coordinate 23,656 of NZ_BTPU01000007.1, forward strand.
TAATCTTCACGAAGAAGTAACTGATAAATACTCTTTAAGAGGCAGAGTTTTTAACAAAATACGAGAAGATATATTAAAGGGTAGATATAAGAATAGTGAACCTTTAAAAGAAACACAGATATCTAGAGAATTAGGAGTTAGTAGAACTCCCGTAAGAGAAGCGATAAGGCAGCTTGAATTAGAAGGTCTTGTAACAATTATACCAAACAAAGGTGCAGTAGTTTCTGGAATTGATGCTAAGGATATACAAGATATATATGAAATAAGGTCATTGATAGAAGGACTATCTGCTAGATGGGCAACTACTAACATAAATGAAGAACAACTTGAATTACTAGAAGAAATTGTTTATTTATCTGAATTTCATTATAAAAAAGGACATTTGGATCAGCTTTATGAATTAGATACCAAATTTCATGAAGTGTTATACCAAGCTTCACATAGTAAAATATTAAAACATGTTTTATCAGATTTCCACCATTATGTTCAAAGAATAAGGAGAGCTTCAATTTCATCTGAGGCAAGAGCTAAAAAATCAGTTGAAGAACATAAAGCGATTGTAGAAGCCATAAAATTGGGTGATGAAAATAAAGTAGAGGAATTAACTAATCTACACGTTAAAAACACCCTAAAGAACGTTGTGGACCACAAATTAATGGATATAATAGGAAAATAATATAAAAGGAGGAATTACTCTAACCGAGTAATTCCTCCCATTTTTCATATAAATTCTCTAATTCATTTTCATAATGAGTTTTTTCATTAAGAAGCTTTTCGGCTTTTTCAGCATTAGTATATATTTCTTCTAGACATAACTTTTCATCAATCGCCTTAATGTTATTTTCAATTTCATGAATATCAGTTTCTATTTTTTTGATTTGATTATTAAGTTTACGCTTATTCGCTTGTTCATCTTTGCTTTTTAGCCAGTCTTGTTTGTTAGAAGTAGCAATTGGTGTATCCTCTTGTTTTTTATTGTTCATACTATTTTCTAGCTCCAACAACCGTTGTTTTTCTTCTTCTTGTTTTTTTTCTATTACATAACTGTAGTTTCCTAAGTAGTTGTTTAATTTATTAGGAGTAAGTTCTAATACCCTAGTTGCTATTTTATTTATAAAATAACGGTCATGAGAAATAAATAGAACAGTACCAGTATAATTTTTAATAGCTGATTCAAGAATTTCTTTTGATATGATATCCAGATGATTAGTAGGCTCATCCAACAGCAAGAAATTAGCATTTGACAACATTAATTTTGCAAGTATCAATCTGCCTTTTTCACCACCACTCAGACTAGATATCTTTTTGAATACGTCATCACCAGTGAATAAAAAAGCAGCCAATGTATTGCGTATATGACCTGTATTCATATTAGGATAAGCATCTGATATCTCTTCAATCAAATCATTATCTCCATTTAGGGTAACATGTTCTTGGTCATAATAACCAGTGTTCACTTTGGCGCCTAGAGAAATAGTGCCTGTATCTCCAGTTAGCCCATTACTTATTATACGAAATAATGTTGTTTTACCTGTTCCGTTATCTCCAATGAGTGCTACTTTTTCACCTCTTTTAATCTGGAAATTAAGATTAGAAAATAGGTGTTTATTATCAAAGGATTTGGATACATCTGTAGCAGTAAGTACATCATTACCACTTATGACCCTTGGTGATAGCTTAAGATTCATTTTATCATTAATCAGTGTAGGTTTATCTATCATATTGATTTTTTGTAGTTGTTTTTCACGACTTTGAGCTCGTTTGATAAGTTTATCTCTACCGTGGGACCTAAGTTCACGAATTACTTCTTCCTGCCTTTTTACTTCTTTTTGCTGTTCTATATAATGTTTGACTTCAATATCTTGATTGATGGCTTTGTGCTTGATATAAAAGCTGTAATTACCGTTATAAATATGTGATTGAGTGTTTTCTATTTCTATAACCTTATTCACTATTTTATCAAGGAAATAACGGTCATGTGAGATAATTATAACAGTACCTTGATAATTACATAAGAAACCTTCCAACCATTCACATGCTTTAATATCTAGATGGTTAGTTGGCTCGTCTAATAGTAATATATCTGGTTTTTCAAGAAGTATTTTTGCTAGAGCTACCCTCGTTTTTTGTCCTCCTGATAAGGTGGATATATTAGCAGTAAAATCTTCTTCACCAAATCCTAGACCTTTTAACACACCTTTTATATTACTTTTATAGCTATATCCATTATTAAGTTCAAAAGTATGCTGTAGATTTGAGTATGATTTCATAAGTGAATCTAGAGTTTCACTATCATTATCTAGCTTAGACATTTTTACTTCATATTCTCTTAAGGTGTTTTCCATTTGGATTATTTCTTTGCATGTTAATAGCATTTCATCATAAATAGTTTTTTCCGATGATAGAGTACTATTTTGTGATAGGTAGCCAAGTTTTGTTAAACTATTAATTATAACTTGTCCTGAATCTGCTTCTAATTCATTGGTAATAATCTTGAACAGCGTTGATTTACCGGCTCCATTAATACCTACTATAGCTGCTTTATCTCCTTTTTCCAGCCAGAAGTTTACATTGTCTAGTACTGTATTTGTTACAAATGCTTTGCATATATTTTTACATGATAAAATCATAGTTGCCTCCTATAATATTAAAATTACCATACTATGATACCATTAATCACTGGTTTTGAAAAGTTTAAGGGTTTAAAATTAGAGGTTTTTGGTAAATATATAAATATCTATTGTGATAGTTCTTTGCCAAACGAGAAGTAACCTATTTGTTCATACATAAGAATAAATTTCTTTGGGACAACATATATATGATAAAAGAACTTTTCTAAAGGGGATGATGACTTGAGTCGTAATGCAGGTTATATGAAAAAATTGAGAAAAGCTCGTGTGGAGAGAAAACAATGTATAAGGTGTGGTAAACCTCTATCACAAGAATCACTTATTAGAGGTGTTAAGCAATGTGAAAAATGTCTTGATTACCAACGTAAAAGAAAATTAGGACAAATAAGTTCTAAGGTCAATACTACTTATTTTTACAATAGACAATACAAAAAAGACGAGATAAAGAGAAAAGAGCTAGGGAATTATATGGTTGAGAATAAAATAACTATCAAGGATCTAGCAAAAGAATCCAATTTATCTCAAAGAACAATACAAAGAATATTATACACTGATGCAAACTATACAAAAAAAACTAAAGATGCTATTAATAAATATTTAGGAAAAGAATTTTTATAGATAATATATTAAGTTAATAGTAATATCAAGGTATTTATATTAAAAAATATATAATTAAACTTAACAATTAAAAAAGGGTATAGAATTAATTTTTTATATCCATTTTATATGTTGCAAGTAACATACAGCGTTTATGGAATACAAATATGTATGAAATTTAGGATATTAAAATTTTTTATAAGTATAATTTTCTAGAAAAAGCTGGTAAAATACCAGAGTTTTATGGTATAATTTATAAAATATAGATTGTATACAATAAACAATTGATTGTTTTTAACTATATTTACTAAATATAGGATTTGTGTTAATAATTTATACTATGATAATACATAAACAATAAGGGTTTATCAGCATTTGATTATTTGACATAGATTTAACAACCATATATAATTATTTGTATAAAAGTTCCAAAATAGTATCAAGGATTGGGGATTGATTATATGATACAAAAGAAAATATCAACAGCGGTAATTAAAAGATTACCAAAATACTACAGATACTTAGGAGACTTATTAGAAAACGATGTTGTAAGGATTTCCTCCAAAGAATTGAGTAACAGAATGGGTGTAACAGCTTCTCAAATAAGACAAGATTTAAATAATTTTGGCGGTTTTGGTCAGCAAGGTTACGGCTATAATGTTGAATATTTATATAACGCTATAGGTAAGATACTTGGTCTTGAGAATAAATATAATACAATTATTGTTGGAGCAGGAAACTTGGGTCAAGCACTTGCTAATTATACTAATTTTGATAAAAGAGGTTTTGAAGTTAAAGGATTATTTGATGTTAACCCGAGGCTTATCGGTATAACTGTAAGAGGCATTGAGATTAAGGATTTAGATGAAATGGGAAATTTCATAAAAGAAAATAGTATTGATTTGGCAATTTTAACATTACCTAAGCAAAAAGCACCAAAAGTTGCTAATGACTTAGTTAGTTATGGTATAAAAGGAATATGGAATTTTGCTCCTATTGACCTGAAATTATCCAATAAAAATGTTATAGTTGAAAATGTACATTTGTTGGATAGTCTTATGACTCTGTCATATAATATCAAAGAGAGAATATAAATAAGCGTCTGTAATTTATGTTTTTAAGAATGAATAACTATTCTTAGAGGTATTAGGTACTCATATATATGGGTACCTTTTAATTATATTGTGCTATAGAATATAAGAGTTTGTTACGATATAATTAATATAGAAAATTTTTATTATATTACTAAGTAGGTTTAAATTAAGTATATATAAATAATAAGGACGTGAAAGCATGTTTTTTTCAAAGCAAAAGATAGAGAAGCCAATTAATATAGAAAAAAAAGTACATATATTAACATTGGACAATAGATGGCATGAACTATTTAAAAATAATAGAAAACCAAAAAAAATAGTTGAACTTGAAAAAAAGCTTAATAAACTCCTTGGTGAACAAGGACAACTTACTAACGATTTGAAGGAATATACTTTACTTAAAAAGAAAATGATGGTTGATATAGTTGATAATATGAAAGAAGCCATAGAAGATGAAGATGATAAAGCAATAGGCGAAATGGAAAAAAGCAAGAAATATATCAATGACATAAAAGTTAAGATAGATAAGATGGAATCAAGAATGGAGAATATGCCAAGAGAAATTCAAACGACTAATAAAGAATTGTTAGAATATACAATGCAAGATTGTTATATGCGAATGTTTAATACTAAGAATGAATTAGATGAATTAAATGAATGGATTGAAAAAGTTAGGGCAGAATTAAAAGAAAAAGCTGTCAGACAAACAGAAGCGAAGGAAGAATATGATAAGATGTATTCTTATATGCATGATCTAGTAGGATATGAAATCATTGAATTATATGATAAAAAATATCTGGGAGGAAGTAAATGATAAAAGGAATAGGTAATGATATTATTGAAGTCAGTAGAATAGAAAAGGCGATTCTCAATAAAAGATTCCTGGAAAAATATTTTACATCCAACGAAAATAAATTATTTGAAACTAAAAATTATAGAGGTGAAACAATAGCTGGTAATTTTGCTGTCAAAGAAGCAGTTTCTAAGGTCCTTGGGACAGGATTTGTACATTTTACTCCTATTGATATTGAGGTTTTACGTGATGATAAAGGCAAGCCCTATGTAGTTTTATATAATGGTGCTAAGGATTTAGCGAGACAACTTGATATTTCTACGATACATGTGTCAATATCACATTCAAGGGATAATGTAACAGCTATTGCATTAGGGGAGTAACTTAGTTAAAAGGAGAGATTTGGGTTGAAGGTTGTCAAAAGTTATGAAATGAAGGAAATTGATAGGTATACTATTGAAGAGATAGGTATACCTGGTATTGTTTTAATGGAGAATGCAGCAATGTCTGTAGTTAGTGAAACTATACAGTTACTGAAAGAGAGCAATAATGTTGTTATTTGCTGTGGCATAGGAAATAATGGCGGAGATGGATTTGCAATAGGTAGAATACTTAGCTGTAATAATGTAAAAGTTTCTATAATCATAATAGGGGATTCTAGCAAAATTAAAGGTGATGCCAAAATAAACTATGATATAGCTAGACAATTAAATATTGATATACATGAATTCTATGATGATAAACAGATTGATGAGTTCAAAAATATAGTTAATGACTGCGATGTCATCTATGATGCTATTTTTGGAACTGGTCTATGTAGAGAGATAACAGGAAAATACTTAGAAGCTATTAAGATTATAAATAGAGCGAATGCTTATAGAATAGCTATTGACATACCTTCTGGAGTTAATTCTGATGATGGTCAGATTCTAGGGGATTCAGTGTGTGCTGATAAGACAGTTACATTCTGTTTGCCAAAGGTGGGCTTGCTTTTATATCCTGGAGCTAACTATGTAGGTGATCTAGTTGTTACAGATATAGGTATACCTAATATATCTGTAGAAAGAATTAATTCTCACACCACAATAATGGATGATAATCTAGCAAGATATTTTATACCTAATAGAGTAAAGATGTCTCATAAAGGTTCTTATGGAAAAGTCTTAGTTATTGCAGGTACCAGCAAAATGTCAGGAGCAGCCGTTTTGACTTCTTTATCGGCTTATCGTACAGGAGCAGGATTAGTCAAGACATTTATTGAAGAGTCTGTGTCTAGTGTAGTTACGACAAAAGTGCCAGAAGCAGTTGTAGAGACTTATAGCAGGGCTGATATTAATATATCCAATGAAGACAAAGAAAAACTATTAGAAATGCTTGGGTGGGCTGATACTATTGCTATAGGACCAGGACTTGGGAATGACAATATTACAAGAGAGATACTTGAAATTGTAATCAGTAATTTTAATAAGACCATAGTTGTTGATGCTGATGGAATTAACGCCTTATCAAAAGACAAAGAAATATTGAATAATCGAAAATGTGAGGTAATAATTACTCCACATCTAGGTGAAATGTCAAGGCTTATTGATTATGATATTGGGGAGATTACAAATAATACAATAAAAGTAGCAGTAGAACTTAGTAAGAACTATAAAATTACATGTGTTTTGAAAAGTGCTAGAACAATAATTTCTTCTCCTAATGGAATGGTTAATATTAATATATATGGTAATTCAGGAATGGCCACAGCTGGTTCTGGAGACGTTTTAACAGGTATTATTGTATCATTGTTAGGACAAGGATTAAATGCCTCAGATGCCGCAATATTAGGCGTATATATCCATAGTAAAGCTGGTGATAAGGCTAAAGATGATAAAGGAGAACATGGGCTTATTGCTAATGATATAATATGTAATATACCTTATGTAATTAAATCAAGTCTTAATGAATAATAATATAATATATAAGTTTTATAATAAGTTAGGAAAGTAATTATACTATCCTAACTATATTTTTATAATTAAAAACTGTAAATGAATATTCTATTTGTAAATAAATAAAGGTATACTATTATAAGTTTATGGTCTATAATACTATCTAAGTTTAATTAATAAAGCTAAGGACAACATTACTGGCTTTAAATTACAATAAGTAGTATAATATTAGTGTTTTAATACAATAAAATAGAGACTGTAAACTAGAATGTTTAATATTTGGAGGAAAGTGTGAAAATGTACGAAAGAGTATATGCCCGTATAGACTTGGATGCAATAATACATAATATAACTAATTTCAAAAATAGAATATCATCAAACAGTACATTAATGCCTGTTGTGAAGGCAGATGGTTATGGCCATGGTGCGATTCCTATCTCAAAAGAACTAATTAATTGTGGAATTGAAAGATTTGCTGTTGCGACTATAGAAGAAGGTATTAGCCTAAGAAAAAATGGTATTGATAAACAAATACTGATTCTAGGATATACACCGGTTAATTTAGCTGAAAAACTGGTAGAATACGATTTAATTCAGACTGTATATAATTATATAGCAGCTAAAAATATATCAGATATAGCTTGTGAATCTGGTAAAAGAGGTAAAATACATATTAAAGTGGATACTGGAATGGGTAGAATTGGTTTTGTACCTAATGACGAATCTGTTAGTATAATCAAAGATATATATAATTTGCCTAATATTGAAATTGAAGGTATTTATACTCATTTATCTAAAGCAGATGAATTAGATAAGACTTTTACTACTAATCAATTAAAGATTTATAATGAGTTTATTGGAAAATTAGAGAGTAATAGTATCTATATACCCATTAAACATGTAGCAAATAGTGCAGGAATAATTGACTTGGATAGTACACATTTGGATTTGGTGAGACTTGGTATATCATTATATGGATTATATCCATCAGATGAGGTAATTAAGGATAATGTGAAATTACAGCCGGTTTTATCACTAATCAGCCATATTATACATATAAAAGAAGTAGAGGAAGGTACTCCTATCGGTTACGGGGGAACATATATCACAAAGAGGAAGTCAAAAATAGCAACTATTCCAGTTGGCTATGGAGATGGATATGATAGGCTGTTATCTTCTAAAGGTAGAGTATTGATAGGAGGACAATTTGCCAATATATTGGGTAGAATATGTATGGATCAATTTATGGTCGATATTACAGATATACCTGATGTGAAAGATTTTGATGAAGTGGTTTTAATCGGTAAGCAGGGGCATAATGAAATTACTGCGGATGATATCGCTAAGATTAAAGGTACAATAAATTATGAAGTTGTATGTCAGTTAGGTAAAAGAATACCAAGAGTATATTATAAAAATAATAAATATATGTCTTCTATTGATTATTTTGATTAAATACTTCGCTTTTAATTATATTCCGTTAAATAATATTAAAATTTTCTTATTAAATGTATATTAATAAAATTATTGGTGATAATGGTAATATAAGAAAATAGGAGTTGAACTTTTACATAAAGTACGATCTATATAATTGTAAATATATATTAAGAACGTATCCTGAACTGCAAAAATACACATAAAGATAAATTATTATAATGATGTGTTGTTTATTTGAAGGTGAGGTTAAGAAGTTCAGCAAGATTTAGCGGAGAGTGAGTAATGTGGTAGTAAAACGTGGGGATGTATTTTATGCAGACTTAAGACCAGTAATTGGTTCTGAACAAGGCGGTATACGTCCAGTACTTATCGTTCAAAATGATATAGGAAATAAATATAGTCCAACAGTAATATGTTCAGCAATAACATCGCAAATAAATAAAGCTAAGCTTCCAACTCATGTTGAAATAGAGGCAAAGAAGTATGATTTAGTAAAAGACTCAGTTGTTTTATTAGAACAAATTAGAACTATTGACAAAAAAAGATTGAAAGAAAAAGTATGTCATTTAGAAGATAAGGTGATGGAAAAAGTAGATAAAGCTTTAGTAGTTAGTTTTGGCGTTGATACATAGTTAAGAGACTTCCGAAAGGAAGTCTTAATTATTTGCAATTCTATGGAAATATCTCTTGCCTTTTTTGAGGATTTGTATATAATGATAGGTAATGAATATAGCAAATATAATTTGATGAAAGGGCACATCATGGATTTTAATGCAATTATCAATCAAATATTAGTACTGTTTATTGTGCTTTTTTTAGGTTTTTTTATAAGAAAGATTAATATAATTGATGAACATGCAAGTAAGAAAATTGCTAGTCTTGTTGTTAAGGTAACAGCACCATGTCTTATCATCAATTCCATGACGATGAAGACGGAACTTGGCAATAGAGAGATATTGGAGATGCTTGGTTTATCCATTGCGGTGTACATATGTATGTTTATCATGACTTTTATAATACCTAAATTGTTGAAGATAGAAAAAAATAATATTGGTGTATATAGATTTATGATTATGTTTTCAAATGTGGGGTTTATGGGATTCCCAGTTATTGAATCCATTTTTGGTAAAGAAGCTGTGTTCTATGGTGCAATATATAATTTACCATTTTACGCACTTGTATATACTCTGGGTATATATTTGATTTCTATGGATAATAAAAAGAATATAAAGTTTAAGATAAAGGATATTTTTAACCCAGGAGTATGTGCTGTAATAATTGGGTTGATTATTTTTTCGTTTAAATTGACCTTGCCTTATGTTGCGACAAAAACTATTGATATGATTTCTAGTCTTACAACACCGTTATCCATGATTGTTATAGGAGCATCATTAGCTGGTATTAAGATAAAAAATATATTTTCAAACACTAAACTATATATCTATAGTTTCCTTAAACTATTGGTTTTTCCAATTATAATCTTGATTATTGTAAGACAATTAGGTTTTAATGAGATTATGACTGGTGTACCGGTCATAATTACAGGAATGCCTGTTGCTGCGAATGCTGTAATCTTGAGTAAGGAATATGATGGTAATGATATACTTGCATCTGAAGGTGTATTTATAAGTACTATGCTATCAATAATAACTATTCCGGTATTAGTGTTTTTATTAAGCAATTAATCTTAAATTGATAATTATAGAGGTGATTAGTGAAATGGTTAACAGTATTATAAAAAATGATAAGAAGTTTTATACTAAATTATTTGCAATAGGTATTCCTATTGCTTTTCAAAACTTGATAACGTCGGCACTCAATATGATTGATGTATTTATGATAAGTTCTTTAGGAGTTACTGCTGTTGCAGCAGTTGGCGGAGCCAACAAGCTATATTTTTTATTAAATCTATTCCTATTTGGAACCAGTAGTGGTACTGGTATTTTTTCTGCCCAATATTGGGGAAAAAGGGATGTTAAGAACATTAAGAGAATACTAGGAATATGTTTAATAATAAGTGTTTCAGGTGGAGTATTATTTTCTATAGCAGCAATATTCTTTCCTAATTTCGTTATGCACATATTTTCTACAGAGAAAGAAGTTATTATTGAAGGTGTTAAATACTTAAGGATTATTGGTTTCAGTTATTGTTTTACAGCTATATCATTTGCATATATATTTGTGCTAAGAGGAATGAATCAAGTAAAAATTCCTATGATTATTACTATTATTAGTATTGGAATCAATACATTTTTAAATTGGGTATTAATATATGGTAATCTAGGAGTTGAACCTCTAGGAGTAAAAGGTGCAGCTATTGCAACATTAATTGCAAGGACTGTAGAATGTTCGCTATTAATTACTAGTGTTTATGTACTGAAATTACCTATTGCAGGTAAGGTTAAAGAGTTATTTGATATTAGCAAAAGTTTTGTTTCAAAATATTTATATACAGTTGCACCAGTTATGTGTAATGAAATCATGTGGTCTCTTGGAGTTGCTACTTATTCTTTTGTGTATGGAAGAATGGGTGAAGATGTCATGGCAACTATGACTCTAAATCAAACTATTGAGCAACTATTCATGGTCTTGTTCTTTGGAATGTCTAGTGCTTGTGCTGTGATATTAGGTAACGAAATAGGTAATAATAAGATAGAAAGAGCTTTTAATTATAGTAAAAAGTTCATTAAGATAACTATCATAACAGCTGTTTGTATGAGTTTGCTTATTATAGGAACTTCAGGTTTTATTGTTAGTCTTTTTGATGATCTTACAGATGTGGTTAGGTATAATTCCAGATTATGTTTAATTGTATTTGGATTATTTGTGCCATTTAAATCCTTGAATCTAATACTGGTTGTTGGAGTTCTAAGAAGTGGCGGAGATACTAGATTTACTATGCTTTTAGACATGGGTGGCGTATGGTTAATAGGTGTACCGTTAGCTTTCATAAGCGGATTGGCTTTGAAATTGGATATTCAATTTGTTTATGCATGTGTATTATCAGAGGAATTTTTTAAGATGACATTTGCATTGAAACGTATGTATTCTAAAAAGTGGTTAAATAATCTTGTTTAACAGTCAACCTGTATTTGTAATATAATAGAAAACGTGATAAAATATTTGTGATATTATTTTAAGGAGTGAATATTTTTATGTCAGGACATTCAAAGTTTGCGAACATAAAACATAGAAAAGAAAGACAAGATGCCAAAAAGGGAAAGGTTTTTACTAAAATTGGTAGAGAAATTGCAGTTGCAGTAAAAGAGGGCGGTTCTGATCCATCTCTTAATTCTAAGCTTCGAGATGTAGTTGCAAAAGCAAAAGCCAATAATATGCCTAATGATACTATTGCAAGAAGTATCAAAAAAGCTTCTGGTGAACTTGGTAATATTAATTATGAGCATATTACATACGAAGGTTATGGACCAAGTGGAGTAGCTGTAATTGTAGATTGCTTAACTGAAAATAAAAATAGAACAGCTGCTAATATAAGACATGCTTTTTCTAAAAATAGTGGGAATCTAGGTACAACTGGTTGCGTTTCATTTATGTTTGACAAGAAAGGTCAAATAATTATAGAGCGTACACAAAATATAGATGAAGATGAACTTATGATGATTGCTCTTGACAGTGGAGCTGAAGATTTTGTTGCAGGAATAGATTTTTATGAAATAATTACTACTCCAGAAGATTTTAGTGCTGTAAACACTGCTGTTGATGAAGCTGGAATCAAATCAGTATCAGCTGAAATCACAATGCTGCCTCAAACAACTACCAAACTTACAAGTGAAGATGATATTAAAAAAATGGATGGTCTTATAGATCAACTTGAAGAAGATGATGACGTTCAAAATGTATGGCATAATTTTGACGAAAATTAAAAAAATAATAAAATAAGAAGCATTAGCCTTTATATCTTTTGAAGATATGAGGGCTTTTTCTATTTTGTGCAATAATTAGACATCAGCCTATAAAAAATGTCTTAATAAAAAATTAATTTAATATTTAAAATTTTATAATAATATGTTATAATTAAATTGGGGAGGGGTAGTATATGAAAATTTGTATGGTTTTTGTATTATGTGGGTTGATTTATGGTGTATTTGTAGCGATTCTCTTCTGCCAGATAAGTAATAAAAAGAGAAGTATTGCATCTTTTGGAATTGGTTGTATAGTAAGTGCATTTTTGGCTATATACGAAGTTTTTACAGATGAACTTGCTATAAATAAATCAGATGTATTCATTTGGTTCGTATTATTTTTTATTATTGGGTTTATACTGTGTTTTGGAATATACATATATTGTTTGAATATACAGGAAGATAGAAAGTATAAAGTAAAACCTATCGATATTCTTATGAACAACTACAATATATTAGAAGCACAGTACAAAGATATGGAATCAGAGATAGAGAGCAGAAATAAGCTTAAGATAAAAGAGCTATTAGAGAAAGAAGCGGAGATTCAATTAGCTAAACAGGAATTAAGTACTTTAGATAGAAAGATAAGAAACCAAATTAATCAAGGGATTTATATAAATATAGATAAACAAATTCCTATAACACAATACTTTATCGACAGACTTCCTGAATATGTAGAGAATGTTGCTAATTATACTATTGAATTATATGAAAAAACAAATATGTTCATAAAAAATTATTATAATCATAAAAACAATAAAGACCAATTTGTACAAGGTTTTATATATGCAGTAGCTGTAATTACATGTAAAGTATTATTTGATACCAATAAAGATGTAAATGTCTGCATCAAATATTTTACGAAAGAATTCAATAACAAAGTATCTACTGATGTTAGTAAAACTGATAATATATATAAAGTAACAGGAGATAAAGCAGTATTTGCCAAAGGTGATGAAAATATTAGTGCCAATTCTGGTAATTTCGAAGATATTATGGTTATAGAATTCAATAAAGTGCATATAATTAAAATGGAGATAATGATTAGGAATAATTCCAAATATAAAGAGTTCACATGCTTCTTAAAGTATTGTAAAATTGACCAAATCATACAATTCTTCCTACTAGAGTTTATTAATGCATGTGATATTATAAATATAAGGGAGGCTAATAATGGCTAAGATTAACACAGTAGAGGCATTTATTAAGGCTTCAAAAATAATAAGCGAGACAAATGACCCTGTTATACTACAAAGAATAAATAATATCTTATATCGTTCATTGAAACATAATGATGTATCCGATAATGCAGATTATATTTATTTGACTAGAGAAGAAAAGAAAATATTCAGTACTAGGTAAAGCTATTATGCAATAATTATTATTACTAAAAAGTTATAACTAGCTAACATAATTTACTATATATGTAAAAATATAGATTAAATCCTTCTATTTTTATAGGTAATTAGTACTATTTGGTTAATTGCTTGACATATTTTTCTAATAATTGTGTATAATTAATATATAATAATATATAAATGATAAGTACAGAGAAAGAAATAATTGGGATGGGTGTGGTCGTGATGTATGTAAATGACTTCGAAGTTAAAACTTTGGTTGAACTTACAGAACATTTTATTGACTTCTTGGACGTGCTATATAAAAAAGGAACCATAACAGAAAATCAATTTTTAGAAATGACCGAAAAGAAAATTGAATTTATTAATAAGATGAAGAATAATAATATTTCCTTAAAAGCATAGTCGTAATATACGACTATTTTTTTGTATAAAATAATGGTAATATAAATACAAGAAAATGTTTAAAAATATTATTATTGCATGATATAATGTTTATCGTTAAAATATGCTAAGTAATTAATATAACAAGGAGATTAATTTTATGAATGAATTAAATAGAATGAAAGAATTGGTTCAGCTGTTAAATAAAGCAGGCGAAGAATATTATCAAAAGAATAATGAGATCATGAGTAATTATGAGTATGACAATCTATATGATGAATTGATTGAACTAGAAAAAGAGACAGGAATAACAATGAGTGATAGTCCTACTAATAAGGTTGGATATACTCTTTTAAGCTCCTTGCCAAAAGAAAAGCATAAAACGAGAATGTTATCCCTAGACAAGACAAAGGAAATATCAACATTGAAAGAATGGATAGGCGATAAAAAGGGGATGCTGTCATGGAAATTAGATGGTTTAACAATAGTCTTGACATATAACGAAGGTAAGCTGGTTAAAGCAGTTACAAGAGGAAATGGAGAGGTTGGAGAAGTAATTACTAATAATGCTAAAGTTTTTAAAAACATTCCTCTCAATATTTCATATAAAGATGAATTAATCATTAGAGGAGAAGCAGTAATCAAGTATTCTGATTTCAAAATCATTAATGAACGTATTGTTGATAAAGATAAATATAAGAATCCTAGAAATCTATGTAGTGGTACTGTAAGACAGCTTAATAATGAAATTACAGCTAAGAGAAATGTGCATTTTTTTGCTTTTACTTTAGTTCAAGCGGATAATGTTGATTTTAGTGATTCAAAAATCAATCAGTTAGAATGGTTACAATCGCTTGGTTTTGATACTGTAGAGTACAGTATAGTATATAAGGATAATATTGAGGATGAAATCAAAAATTTTGAAGATAAAATACAGCACAATGATTTTGGTTCAGATGGTTTGGTACTAACTTTTGACTCAATTTCTTATTCTAGGAGTTTAGGACAAACAGCAAAATTCCCTAGACATTCAATAGCATTCAAGTGGAGTGATGAAGTAAAAGATACTAAGCTATTATATATAGAATGGAGTGCTTCTAGAACTGGAGCTATTAATCCTATTGCAGTCTTTGAACCTATAGAACTTGAGGGAACCACTGTGAAAAGGGCGAGTCTTCATAATCTAAGTATATTAGAGCAGCTGGAATTGATTAAAGGTGATACTATTGAAGTGTACAAAGCCAATATGATTATACCTCAAGTTGCTAATAATCTATCCAAAGAAAATACTGATAATCAAATATCAAGAAAAATTTTGATCCCTAGCAAATGTCCAGTCTGCGGTGGTGAAGTTGAAGTAAAACAAGTTAATGATGTCAAAGTTCTATATTGTATAAATGAGGAGTGTCAAGCCAAGAAAATAAAATCATTTACACATTTTGTTGGTAGAGATGCTATGAATATAGAAGGGTTATCTGAATCTACAATACAAAAGTTCATTGATAAAGGTTTTATAAAAACTTTTGCAGATATCTACAGGATTGAAAAATATAAAGATGAAATAATAGCTTTGGAAGGATTTGGCGAGAAGTCTTATATTAATCTCATCAAATCCATAGAAAAAAGTAAAGAGGTATTACTTCCTAATTTCATTTATGCACTAGGAATAATTAATGTAGGATTAAGTAATGCAAAATTAATCTGTAAACATTATGATTATGATCTTGATAAAATATTATCAGCATCAGAAGAAGAGTTAACACTTATTGAAGGGTACGGAAGTATTATTGCCAAGTCTTTTGTCAGGTATTTCAGTGATGAAAAAAATATGGAAGTAATTAATGACTTGCTTGATTATGTTATCATTCAGAAAATAGAAAGTACCAATAATAACATTTTGGAAGGAAAGACTTTTGTTATTACTGGAAGTTTAACTATATATGCAAATAGAAAAGAATTAAAAGAATTGATTGAGAGCTTAGGTGGTAAAGTCACAGGAAGCGTAACTGGTAACACAGATTATCTAATCAATAATAACGTGGAATCGTCATCTTCAAAGAATAAAAAAGCAAAAGAGTTGGGTGTACCAATTATAGATGAAGAAACTTTTCAATCTCTATTATAAAACTCAAAGAGTAATAAAGTATTGTGTTAAAGCATGCCTTATGGTAGAATGTTATTTAAGAAATTTGTGACAATTCATAGTTATAAATTCTTGTATGCCATATGTAGGTTTAATCAAACCTGTACATATGGTTTATAAGAATTTTTACTTATATAGATAAATCCAAAAAGGGAGGAATTAATGTGAAGATTACAAAAGAACAAGTTGAACATGTTGCTAATCTTGCCCGTTTAAATCTTACGGAAGAAGAAAAAGAACAGATGACTACAGATATGGAAGTTATTATTGAATTTGCAAACAGGATTAATGAGATAAATATAGATAATATAAATCCTACAGCTCATATTATACCTATTAATAATGTATTTAGAGAAGATACAGTTAATCCTTCTTTTTCTAGAGATGAATTATTAAGTAATGCACCAAATAAGGAAAATGGATGTTTCAGTGTTCCAAGAATCGTTGAGTAAACCAAATAGCAGGGAGGCAAGACAATGGATTTAATTAAAATGACAGCCCATGAACTTAAAGATAAATTAGAATCAAAGGAAATAAGTAGTGTAGATATCACTAAATCCTATATAGATAGAATTGATAAAGTTGAAAGTAGTGTAAATGCTTATATTACATTAACTACAACACAGGCTTTAGCTAAGGCAGAAGAGATTGATGACAAAAGAGCTAAAGGTGAGACTTTAGGTTCACTGGCAGGAATTCCTATAGGAATTAAAGATAATATGTGTACCAAGGGTATAAAGACAACTTGTGCATCTAAGATGCTTGAGGATTTTGTACCTCCTTATAATGCAACTGTTATAGAGAAGTTAAATAATGAAGGTGCAGTATTATTAGGAAAACTTAACATGGACGAATTTGCTATGGGTTCATCTAATGAAAATTCATATTTTCATAAGACTATGAATCCTTGGGACTTATCTAGGGTTCCTGGAGGTAGTTCAGGTGGTTCTGCAGCTGCTGTTGCAGCTAATGAAGCCGTATTTACTCTAGGTTCTGATACAGGGGGTTCCATTAGACAACCAGCTCATTACTGTGGAGTAGTAGGAATGAAACCTACTTATGGAACAGTATCACGTTATGGTTTAGTCGCATTCGCTTCATCACTTGATCAAATAGGACCTTTGACAAAAGATGTTGAAGATATGGCTCTTGTACTAAACGCAATTACAGGATATGATAAATTAGATTCAAGTTCTTATAATAAAAAATACGAAGATTTTGGAGAAAATCTTAAAAAAGATATAAAAGGTAAAAAGGTTGCACTTCCAAAAGAGTATTTTTCTGATGGAATCCAACCTGAAATAAAAGAAAAGGTTATTAAAGTTGCTAAGAAATTAGAAGAATTAGGTGCAATTGTTGAAGAAGTAAGTATGAACATGACTGATTTGGCTTTGCCAGCATACTATTTAATATCTTCAGCTGAAGCATCCTCCAACTTAGCTAGATATGATGGGGTAAAATATGGATATAGAGCTAAGAACTATGATAATCTAGTGGATTTGTACAAGCAGACTAGAGATGAAGGTTTTGGAAAAGAAGTTAAAAGGCGAATTATGCTTGGAACATATGCATTAAGTTCAGGGTATTATGATGCTTATTATAAAAAAGCTCAACAAGTAAGAACATTGATTAAAAATGAATTTGATAAGGTATTTGAAAAATACGATATAATATTAACACCTACAGGACCATCTACAGCATTTAAAATAGGTGAAAAAATAAATAATCCTATAGAAATGTATATGAATGATATATGTACAGTACCTATTAATATTGCTGGAGTACCAGCATTATCAATAAATTGTGGATTTGATAGTAACAATATGCCAATAGGTGTACAATTTATTTCAAAAGCATTTAATGAAAGTACTATATTGCAGATGGCATATGCTTATGAACAAAATAGAGATTTACCTAATATAAAACCGCAGATTTAAATTATAGGATAAGCTATAAATAATAGATTCTAAACAGAGGTGAAGAGATTGAGCTATTCAGATTACGAAGTGGTTATTGGATTAGAAGTACATTCTGAGCTAAAAACGAAAACAAAAATATTTTGCAGCTGTACAACAGAATTCGGAGGGGAACCAAATACTCATTGTTGCCCTATTTGTACAGGTATGCCAGGTACATTACCAAAACTAAACGAAAAAGTTGTTGAGTATGCTATAAGAGCAGGATTAGCAATGGATTGTAATATTAATGAATTCAGTAAACAAGATAGAAAAAATTATTTTTATCCAGACCTTCCTAAGGCTTACCAAGTATCACAATATGACCTTCCGTTATGTTATGAAGGTGAGATAGAAATAGAAGTAAATGGAGAAATGAAGAAAATCCGAATTAATAGGATACATATAGAAGAAGATGCTGGTAAATTGATTCATGAATCCGGTGAAGGCTCTATAGTTGATTACAATAGATGTGGAGTTCCTCTAATTGAAATTGTTACTGAACCTGATTTCAGGTCTTCAGAAGATGTTAGAGTTTTCTTGGAGAAGTTAAGGACAATCCTTCTATATGCAGATGTATCTGATTGTAAAATGAATGAAGGTTCCCTAAGATGTGATATAAACTTATCTATTAGAAAAAAAGGTGATACCGAATTAGGTACACGTACTGAAATGAAAAACATGAACTCCTTCAATTATGCAGTTAAGGCTATTCAGTATGAAGCAAAACGACAAATAAAAGTTATAGAAAGCGGCGATAAAGTCATTCAAGAAACAAGAAGATGGGATGAATCAAAAGGTATAACAGTATCTATGAGAAGTAAGGAAGAAGCTCATGATTATCGTTATTTCCCAGAACCTGACCTTATGCCTATAATAACATCAAAAGAAAGAATCGAAGAAATTAGAAATTCATTACCTGAAATGCCTGATAGCAGAGTTAGAAGGTATGTAGAGGAATATAAAATAACAGACTACGATGCCAGATTAATTGCTGCTTCCAGAAATATGGCTGATTATTTTGAAAAAGCAGTAATAGATGTTAAAAATAAAAAAGCAGTAGCAAATTGGATTATAACTGAAATCTATAGTAGATTAGATGAAGAACAAAAGGAACAGGCAAAAATACCTTTTGAACCTGCTGTTCTAACAGAACTTGTTAATCTAATTGAAGATGGTACAATTAGTAATAGTATAGGTAAAAAAGTTTTTGCTGAGTGTTGGGAAACTGGAAAACGTCCTGGTGAAATTGTTGAAGCAAAAGGACTTAAGCAAATTAGTGACGACAGTCAGTTACAAAGCTTAGTAAAAGAAGTTATAGAGGCTAATCCAAAAGCTGTTAATGATTATTTGAGTGGAAAACAAGCTGCAATAGGAGCGTTAGTTGGTCAAATGATGAAAGCCACTAAGGGGAAAGCTAATCCTAAAATGGTTAATGAATTATTAAGAGAGGCAATTGGTAAGTTAAATAATTAATCAAAACTTAAAAGGTGCTGTTTCATAATTACAAACAGTACCTTTTCTAATGTTTTAAGGTTAAGTACTTATAGAAGATTCTTCATTAATATCTTCTTTTTTCGAGATGTAATAAGGACAGTCAATATTGACGTTTTTATTATTACTTATGTTGTTAAGAGTTACAGAGACAGATAAATTGCATTTTCCTTCTTTTTGATAAATGCAGTCGTGTGTGCAATTAATATCCATATGATAAATGCACCTCCTGTTATGGTATTTTATCCATAATTACTGAAAATAAACCAAAATTTACAGTTAAATTTTTGTAAAAATTATAAAAGGTGATAAATATGTTAATATTTGGATGGGGATATAAAACAATTAAGAAATACGGGATTATTGGTAAAAGCAAATGTAATATTTGTAAATTAGTAACAAACTGGCAATTGGTTAAAGTAACTACTTGGTTTACATTATTTTTTATACCTATTATTCCTGTTAATGTAAAAAGAATGATTATATGTACTAATTGTAAAGGGGGACATATAGTTGATAAGCAAACTTTTGATAAATTATTTAATATCATAAAATCTAATAAAGGTAATATTAATCTACAAGAGATGCAATATTACAATAAAACAGAAACACAAAAAAATTATTTAAAAGAGATGGAAGAGTTTAGAAGAAGCAAAGATATTAAAGATAAACAAAATATTGATAAAAAACTTACTGAAAAAGATATAATAGATGGAACTAGCACACCTAACACAAGGCATTCACTTAGAAAACAATTTGAAGAAATGGGATTACATAAAGGTATGAGTGTAATTATACATTCTTCAATGAGTAATATTGGGTGGATAAGTGGCGGATCAGTAGCTGTGGTTCAAGCTTTAATGGATGTTATTACTGATGAAGGGACTATTATTATGCCAGCACATACTACTGATTATTCAGATCCAGCAGATTGGGAAAATCCACCAGTACCAAAAGATTGGATTTCTATAATAAAAGAGAATATGCCTGCTTTTGACAAAAATATTACGCCAACTAATAAAATGGGGCGTATAGCAGAAACTTTTAGGACTTATCCAGGAGTATTACGTAGTAATCACCCACATGTTTCTTTTATTGCTTGGGGAAAGAATGCAGAAGACATTACTAGGAATCACTCATTGGACTATAGCCTAGGATGTAATTCACCTCTAAAAAAAATATACGATCTAGATGGAATGGTTTTATTATTGGGTGTAGGTTATGAAAATAATACTTCCTTTCACCTAGCTGAATATATGATTAGTAAGAAAAAAGAAGAAAATCTGGGAGCACCTATACTTTTAGAGGGCAAAAGAAAATGGGTTGAGTATAAAGATATAGAACTTAATGTAGATGATTTTGATAAGATAGGAACAGAATATGAAGAAATTAAAGAAGTCATCAAACATAAGATAGGTCAAGCTGAGTCTCGATTGTTTAGTCAAAAACAAGCAGTAGATTTTGCTAAAGAATGGATGGAAAAAAATAGATAATAATTAAGGAGTTATGTAGAATGAAATATATTAAGATGTCGATATTTCTTATGACACTTATTGTGACCACAGGTTGTTCAAAAGAAGTAATTAAGATTGAAGAAGATGTTTACAAGAAATCACAACAAATTCTTCCTGATGATACGTATAAAATGACTGATATAAATGAAGATATCTCTCTTGTATATGGTGAAAGTAAAACTATCTACATAAAAGAGGATAATGAATATATAGAAGTAAGTAAGACACTCTGTTCATATCCTAAAATCGCACCTAATGAATCAGCAATAGTCTTTGTTACAGGTGAACCGGACTATCCAGGTGAATTATATTTATATGACTTGAAAAATCATGAAAAGACAATGCTGCTAGGAAATGATGAAGGTAGTAATACGCCAAAAGATGTAGAATGGTTAGACAATAAAAGATTATTGGTAATTAGAGGGTTTGGACATGGAACAGTAAGGTTAGGTGGGGAAATATGTATTTATAACATTGAGACCAAAGAGGTTACCCCTTTATTAGTACCTGATGAGTTATCCGAATATAGATCTATCAATAAGAAGGATGATACTTTTGAAGTTGAACATGCTACATGGGAAGATGAAACACTCGATAAAACTAATTCAAAAATCATAATATATAAAATCTCAGAAATTGAAAAATTAGCTGATAAGTGATAAGAATATAATTATAAAACTTAATAAAAATAATTAATATACATATAATAATGTTAATAGTATGGAATAAATTAACTAGAATTTTTTGCAGAGAGGTAGATATCGATGAAAAAATTTATTATGTTACTATTAATACTTAGTACTATGTTTATATGTATAGGATGCAACGGTAATAAAGTAGATAATGATACTTACAATAGAACTAAAGATGTATTTCTAGAAGAAATATATCCAAGACTATAAAATCAGTTAAACTAAAATAAAAATATAGTTGGTTTTCTAAGCCTGAAACTCTTAAGAGTAAGGTAAGTAAAACCAACTATATTTCTTTATATTAATGTAACTTTTTCATCGCTAGGGTTTACGTACATAGAATAGTTAGTATGATAAATAACATAACCAGGTACTGAGCCAGCTGGTTTTTTAATATGCTTTCTCAATGTATAATCAACAGCCACTTTAGTTGAATTATTAGCCTTGCTATAATAAGCGGCTAGGGCAGCTGCTTCTTCATATGCTGTATCACTTAATTCTCTGCCATTGGTTTTCACAATAACATGTGAACCAGGAACTTCTTTTGTATGAAACCACCAATCATTAGCAGTGGCGGTTTTCATGGTCAATTCATCATTTTGTAAGTTGTTTTTACCAACATAGATGTCAAAACCATCAGAAGACTTATAATGGAAAGGCTTGGATTTTTGCAATGCTTTTTTATTCTTGTTTTTTCTGAATCTAAGATAACCGTATTCCATTAATTCTGTACGTATCAATTGCAGATCTTCTTCTGCCTCAACAAAATTCAAAGAATTTTGTATAGATTCAAGATGGCTAATTTCACTTTTGGTATCTATTATCTGTTCAGTCAACGCATGAAAAGTTCTTTTAAGCTTATTATATCGATTATAATATTTTGCAGCATTCTCAGAAGGTGACAAATTAGGTTTTAGACTAATAGTGGTCTCTTCGTTAGTGTAATAATTGAATGTTTTTAGCTCTTTATCTCCTTCTTTTATTGCATATATGTTAGCTGTAATTAATTCTCCTTTAATCTTATATTTATCTCTTGATTCTGTATCTTTTATCTGTTTTAACTGTAAATCTAATTTTTTATAACATCTCTCAAGATTTGTTGCTATTATTTTCTTAATATCACTGGATTTTTGGCTTATCCTGGAGGTATTAGAACTTTTGGCATAATAACTATCCAGTACATGAGAAATTGACTCATATTTTATAGATTCATAACCTCCTACATAACTACTTAACTCAATTGACGAAAATTCTTTATATGTTCCTTCTTCATCAGTAATTATATTAGGTGTATAATCACCCTCTTCTATTAATTTCATCAATGATTCAAAATTGGTATATATATTAGTAAAATCAGTATCAGTCAATTCACTGGTTGGTGTAGAACTATTAATTCCAGCCCTGTAGCATATTTCCTCTGAAATCACAGGACTTATGCCATTAAAAGTAAAATAGAGTGCTTTGTGAATAATAGTGTTCTTATCATTTAGTATAGCAATAAAATCATCCAAAGTAATATTATTCAAAGGGTTTATTTTATTCTTAGCTGGAGGATAAGTATATATTCTATTAGGCAATACTTCTCTCACAGAACTAACATTAAGGGATACATGTTTTATACTATCTACTATTCTATTATTTTCTTCACAGAAGATTATATTACTATGCCTACCCATTATTTCAATAATTAGCTTTTTGATGCACAGGTCACCTAATTCGTTAAGGTGTTCTAAATGAATTTCTACTATTCTTTCAAAATTAGGTTGAATAACATTAAGAATCTTACCACCAATAATATGTTTTCTTAATAACATACAAAAATTAGGGGGATTTAATGGATTCTTTTTCGGTACTTCTGTCAGGTGAATACGTGGCATATTAGCTAAAGCTGATAATAATAATTTATATGAATTTTTATTATTTCTTATTGATATAATTAATTCGTCATTTTCAGGTTGATAAATCTTATCAATTCTACCACCGGTTATTAATTGATTAAGTTCATAAACAATATTGGAAATTACAATTCCATCTAGTGCCATATATCAATCATTCCTTTCTAAGTATTCTTGCTAAGTAATTATAATCACAAGTATAACACTAAGTAAATTAAAAAGGAAGTAATAGCTTAAATATATGGTATAAATAGCTATTTTTGAATGATTCATTGGGCAAGTATAAATATGCTCATTACTATTTATACATATAACAGAATATTGCGACTAATAAATTACTTAAATTATTTCATTCGTTTTTATTATTATAGCTTGCAAAGTACATCGTTTTATATTACAATAGTATACAAGTATAAATTTTATTGCGGTTGTAATTTACGGGGATTGATGGCTCTGATAATAATTTGTATGATTGTATACAATCTATAAAAGTCTAAAATAAACAAGATATATTTGGTCATTTCTACTGGAAGAAAAACCAATTACTTCTGTAAATCTGATTTGCTTTATTAATATTTATAAATACGGAATTATAATAATACAAGGAGTTGATAGCTTGAGTAATAAAGAGATATATAGGAGAATATTGAAGTTCGCTAATTTAGCTGAAAACAATAACAAAATTGATTTTGAACTGTATGACAAATTCGGAGTAAAAAGAGGTTTAAGAAATAAGAATGGAACAGGTGTTTTAGCTGGTCTAACAGAAATTGGAGATGTAATTGGTTATAGATTAGAAGATGGTGAAAAAATTCCTACAGAAGGTCATTTGCTTTATAGAGGTATTGATGTTAAAAATATAGTTGATGGATTTCAGTCAGAAGAAAGATTCGGGTTTGAAGAAGTATGTTATCTTTTACTATTTGGTTCACTTCCTACTAGTAGTGAACTTAAGGAGTTCAATGAAATATTAGGAGAGAGCAGAGAAATTCCAGAAGGTTTTACTGAAGATATGATATTAAAAGCTCCAAGCCCTAATATTATGAACAAATTAGCTAGAAGTGTTTTAGCAACTTATTCTTATGATGATAATCCAGATGATACAAGTATAGAGAATATGTTAAAACAATGTATAGAATTAATAGCTAGATTTCCAATATTTGTTGCTTATGCATTCCAAGCAAAATCTCATTATTATGATAACAATAGTCTTTATATTCATAACACTACAAGAAATTTAAGTACCGCAGAAAATTTTTTACATATGTTACGTGTAGATAATAAATTTACCAAATCAGAAGCTGAATTACTTGATCTATGTCTTGTACTACACGCTGAGCATGGTGGTGGTAATAACTCAGCCTTTACAGCAAGAGTAGTTTCATCTTCAGGTACAGATACTTATTCTGCTATAGCAGCTGCAATAGGATCATTAAAAGGACCTAAACATGGTGGTGCTAACAATAAAGTTAGACAGATGATGGATGATATCAAGGCTCATATAAAAGACTGGGAAGATAAAAAAGAAATAGAAAATTATCTTACTAAAATATTAAAAAAAGAAGCAAACGATGGATCTGGACTCATCTATGGTATGGGTCATGCAATCTATACATTATCCGACCCAAGAGCTGTCATGCTTAAGAAAAAAGCTCATCAATTAGCTGTTGAGAAAGATATGATGAAAGAATATAACCTATACCAATCTATTGAAAATCTAGCACCAGAAGTTTTTGCGAAAGTAAAAGGATCTTCAAAAGAGATATGTGCAAATGTAGACTTCTATTCAGGATTTGTTTATAATATGCTTCAAATTCCACCTGAATTATTTACTCCTATATTTGCTATTGCAAGAATTGGAGGATGGTGTGCACATAGAATAGAAGAATTCTATGGAGCTAACAGGATAATAAGACCTGCATATAAGAATATTACGGAACCTAGAGATTATAAAAACATAAATAATAGGTAATTAATATAATCTAATGAAATAATTATTAGTCATGCTAATTATTAGAAAAGTGTTTTGCTGGTCAAAACACTTTTTCTTACTTATATGAGAGTAAATTAATTCTAATAGAATCCAAAATATAATAATAAAAATAGTCCTTGACAAAACTCTTATCTTTTAATATACTTTTAGAAAATAAAGGCAATGAAGAGAAGAGTAATTAAATTAGAAGCTTACAGAGAGTTCCCTTGTGCTGAGATGGAATAGTGGATATTTAATGAACCAAGACTCTGAGCTGCATACGGATCTTATTAGTTGTTAGGATAGTAATAAGTGATGCTATGACGTTTGTTCACGTTACAGAACTAAAGTATAATAAGTACTTGATGAGATTAGTATGGTGACATATTAATGAATTAGGGTGGTACCGCGAATAAATCGCCCCTACGAATATTTGTAGGAGGTGTTTTTTTATGAGCTTTTTTCCATGAAATTAACTTGGAATAATCCTAAATAATAAGTATGAATACAATAAAAATTATTAGAAGGAGTTTGCTTATGAAAGACAATAGAAGACAAAGACCAAGACCAGAATTTCCTAAAAAAGCTGTTGTTACAGCAGGAATGCCTTATGGTAATAAAGAATTGCATTTTGGACATGTAGGAGGAGTATTTGTTCACGCTGATACTTATGCAAGATTTTTAAGAGATAGAATAGGTAAAGAAAATGTTATATTTGTATCAGGAACAGATTGTTACGGTTCTCCAATATTAGCTAGTTATAGACAACTTGTAGATGAAAATAAATTTGAAGGAACTATAGAAGATTATGTAAGACAAAATCATAACAAACAAAATGAAGTTTTAGAAAAGTATGAGATGAGTCTTAATTTATATGGAGCTTCTGGTTTGGACAAACCTGGAGAATTCCACAAAGAAGTTTCAGAAGAGATATTTAATAAATTATACGAAAATGGTTATTTAACCAAGTTATCCACACCACAATTCTATGATCCTGAACATAAAGTATTATTGAATGGTAGACAGGTAGTAGGTAAATGCCCTATAGAAGGATGTAATTCTGACAAAGCATATGCAGATGAATGTTCAATGGGTCATATGTACATGCCTAATGAATTAATAGATCCTAAAAGCATTCTATCAGGTAAAACACCAGAACTTAGAGATGTGACTAACTGGTATTTCAAATTAGATGAATATAATGATGTCTTGAAAGACAGAATCAAGAATCTAAAAGAGAATTCTAATTCTCGTAAATATCTATTGAATACTATTGAAGAATTCTTGAAGCCACCAATTATATATGTTAAGAGGAAACAGCTAGAAGATGATTTAGCTGATATACAAAACAAATTACCTAAGCATACAATAATTGATGAACCTAAAAAGCCTTCAATAACTTTTATATTTGAGAATTTGGAAGATAGAGATACAGCTAGAGATGTATTTGACAAGCTTGGAATAAGATTCAGAACTGGAAAAACATTAGTTCCTTTTAGATTATCAGGTAATATTGATTGGGGAATTAAAGTGCCTGAAAAAGAAGATTTAGAAAATTTGACATTCTGGGTATGGCCAGAATCATTATGGGCACCAATTTCTTTTACTAAGACTTATTTAGATTCAATTGGTGAAAATCCAGAGAATTGGAAGGATTGGTGGCAATCAAAAGATTCAAAAGTATATCAATTCATCGGTGAAGATAATATTTATTTTTACGGTATTGCTGAAATGGGTATGTTCTTAGCATTACTTGGCATTAATAAAGATAGTTCATTAGATTGGGAAAACATTAATCTACCTCATCTAATACCTAATAATCATGTGTTATTCATGGATAAAAAAGCAAGTAGTAGTAGTGATATCAAACCACCTATGGCAGAGGAATTATTAGACTATTATACGGCAGAGCAATTAAGAATGCATTTCTTAAGCCTTGGTTTAGCTAAGAAGAGTGTAAGTTTCACACCTCAGGTATTTATGAAAGAAGAAGACAGACAAGGACCGGATACTGTTTTAAAAGATGGTAACTTACTTACTAATGTATTCAATAGACTTATTAGATCTTGTTTCTATACATCTCAAAAGTATTTTGATTCCAAAATCCCTATGGGAGAAGTAGATGAAAAAATATTGGAGGAATCTAAAGAGGCAATACTGAATTATGAAAGACATATGTATAATCATGATTTTCATAGGATTGTCTACGTACTTGACAGCTATATAAGAAAAATGAACAAGTACTGGGTTAATAATATGAAGAAAGCTGAAGCTGATGAAGATAATGAACTTAGAGAAAAAGTTTTAATAACAGCTTTTCATGGTGTGCGTACCGCTATTACATTGATACACCCAATTGCTCCAGACAGTTGTAAAATGGTAAGGGAATATCTTAATGTTAATGAAAACATCTGGAATTGGGATTATATATTTGATAACATATATTCCTTTATTGAAGATTATGATAACCATAAGATTAAATATCTAGAACCTAGAATAGACTTTTTTGAAAAACATGAAAGTCAATATAAATAATTAGTGCATACCTATTGCAGAATAAAGAAAGTACAACTAGATCTTTATTCTGCAATATTTTTATTTACAGCTAGTTAAAAAAAGGGTATTGACACAACTAAAAAAAAGGAGTAATATTATTCCATAATAAGTTCTGCCAATGATGGCAGAAAGGCAAGGTTTTTTTATTTTATATCTAATGCCAACGATGGCAGAAATAAAATTGTTTTTTGTCATGAAACTGCCATCGTTGGCAAAAGTGACATATTAGTGTATAATTATAGACAGGAGGTGCGTATAACAATAGCTGCATGTAAGTGATTGACTTATCTAGAAGATGTACTACAAATTATATTAAGGAGAAATTAAAAATGAAAAGAAAAATAATAAGTGTGCTTTTAATAATGTGTTTAGTTGTTATATCAGCAGGATGCAAGGCTGAGAAAAATGATGAAAAAAAAGAGGTAACTTTAAACTATTATTCTCATGTTGATGAAAATGGAACACTTACCAATATTATAAATAGATTTCACGAAGAAAATCCTAATATCAAGGTTAATGTTGTTGAATT
Organism: Vallitalea maricola; assembly: GCF_036985595.1. Lineage (NCBI taxonomy): Bacteria > Bacillati > Bacillota > Clostridia > Lachnospirales > Vallitaleaceae > Vallitalea > Vallitalea maricola. The sequence goes on from NZ_BTPU01000007.1 coordinate 52,556, forward strand.
ACCAGCGGATACTAATAAAAAGTTACAGATGATTAGTACAGCATTACAGGCAGAAGATGATTCATTGGATATGTTTGATGCAGATGTGACATGGCCTCCAATTTTTGCTTCAGCTGGCTGGGTAACAGATTTAACTGACGAATTGACACAAGATGAAAAAGATAAATATCTACCTGGTGCAATAAATGCAAATATATATAAGGATAAATTATGGGGACTACCTTACAGAATTGATGCAGGTATGCTTTATTACAGAAAAGACTTATTGGAAAAATATAATAAGCCTGTTCCAGAAACTTGGGAAGAGTTAGTTGAAACAGCTACATATATAATGGAAAAAGAACCAGAAATGAAAGGTTTAGCAGGGTCATGGAAACAATATGAAGGTTTGACATGTAATTTAATGGAATATGTTTGGAGTTATGGTGGGGATGTTTTCGACGAAAACGGAAAAGTGATCTACAATTCCCCTGAAACTGTTAAAGCTACAAAGATGATGGTTGATATGATTAATACTTCAAAAATCACTCCAGAAGGAATTATCAACTTTGGTAGCGGTGATGCTAGAGCTCCATTTTTTGCTGGAAAATTAATTTTTCTAAGAGACTGGCCAAGTGGATGGAACAAATCACAAGATGCAGATAAATCACAAGTAGTTGGAAAAGTTGGGATAGCACAATTACCAAAAGCAGATAAAGATGGTAACAGTTATTCTACTCTTGGTGGATGGCAGATCATGGTATCAAAATTTTCAAAGAACCAAGAAGAGGCAATAAAATTTGCTAAATTCATGGCTGGTGAAGAAGCTGAGAAAATGGAAGCTCTTGGACTAAGTCATTTACCATCTATCAAGTCATTATATGAGGATAAAGAGATTCTTGAAAAAATGCCTTTTGTTGAGAATATGTTACCAGTATTCATGAATGCTAATCCAAGACCAAAATCACCATATTATTCAGAAATATCCAATGTACTTCAATTACAGACACAATTGGCTTTTGTAGGCGAGAAAACAGCTGAGGATGCAGTTAAAGATGCTGATAATGAAATTAAGAAGATTATCGGACAATAGTAAATTGAGTAGAATTTAGTGACATGAAAGTATAGGTTAGAGAGAACGTTGGATAGAATATTTTCTATCGACGTTCTAATCTTTATGAAATAAAAAACCCACTTGTAATAAACACATACAATATGTGATGGAAGTACAGAAATATTAATATTACTAGAATGAATAAAAATTAGGAGTGACCGAATATGCAAAAACAGAAGGCTAAAATGGGTTATATATTCATAATACCTTCAATTGTATTAGTATTGGTTTTTATAGTATATCCTGTTATTAATACAATTAACATGAGTCTTTATGATCTTCGTATTCAGACTTTAGCAGAGGGCAAGAAGTTTGTTGGGTTTGATAACTATATCAAATTATTCAGTGATAAGACTTTTATAGAGAGTTTGAAATTTACATTGATTTTTACAGTTATTGCTGTAACCTTGGAAACTTTGATAGGTATGATTTTTGCCTTAATCATGAATAAAGCAATTCCAGGACAAGGTATAATTAGAACTGCTGTACTAGTGCCTTGGGCTATACCTACTATAGTTTCAGGTTTGATGTGGCAGTTCATGTATAGTGATCAATATGGAATCATCAATCTTATACTAAGTAAACTTCATCTTATTCAAGATTATATACCTTGGCTTATTGAGAAAAATACAGCCATAATAGCAGTTATTATTGCGGATGTATGGAAAACTACACCTTACATGTCACTGCTTATTCTATCAGGTCTTCAAACAGTTCCTGAAAGTCTATATGAAGCAGCTTCACTTGATGGAGCTAACAAGGTACAGAGATTTTTTAGAATTACACTGCCAATAATTAAACCAGTTGTTGTTGTAGCTATATTATTTAGAGTGCTTGCTACATTCCGTATATATGATTTGGTAGTGGCACTAACAAGTGGTGGACCAGCTGACGGAACTCAAAGTTTATCTCTATATACAATCAAGACTTATTTCAATTTTGGTAATCTTGGATATGGTGCAACATTAGCCGTAGTAACCTTTATAATTTCCCTATTGATAAGCTTTTTGTTTATGGATGCGTTGAAGACCAAGATGGAGAAGGTGTAATGATGAAAAAAAATACTAAATCAATAAAACTAAAAAAATATATTAAAGGAGTTTTGTTTGCCTTATTTTTCATATTTTTTGTTGGTGGAATCATATTCCCATTTATATGGCAATTTTTAAATTCGTTTAAGAATCAGAAAGATCTATTCAGCATTCCTCCCACATTTTGGCCATCAGAATGGACATTGCAGAATTACATAGATGTCTTTGAAAGACAACCTTTTTTGCTATATTTGAAAAACAGTACAGTTATTTCATTGGTAAGTACAGCACTGTCAGTGTCAATAGGATGCTTAGCAAGCTATGCTGTTTCAAGAACTGATATAAAAGGGAAAAAGGTATTCATGTTAGTGCTGCTGAGCATAACTTTACTACCACCAATAACAATTATTAATCCTATATATAAAATGATGAAGAATCTTAGATTGCTTAACACATATTGGGGATTGGCATTAGCTATCACAACCACACAATTGCCAATGGCAGTATGGTTCTTATCAACATTTTTTAAATCAGTACCTAATACTTTAGAAGAAAGTGCAATGATTGATGGAGCATCTATTTTTAAATGTTTTTATAAAATTATCATGCCTCTTGTTGCACCGGGATTATTTACTGTAAGCATACTTGTATTCATAACTGCATGGAATCAATATCTGTTTGCACAAGTATTGAATCCATTAAAGATTAGACGTACGGTTACAGTAGGAATCACTCTTTATCAAACGGATTATACTGTTCCTTGGGGAACCATGTGTGCAGCTTCTATTGTAATAACAGTTCCACTGATAATTGTTGTTCTATTACTCCAAAGAAAAATAATATCAGGTATACTTGATGGAGGAGTAAAAGAATGATGATTTATAAACAAAATTATGTTGCAGGAGCCTATAAGAGGAAATTAACAAAAGGCTATTTTCAATATTTAAGGTACAATTATGGTTCTGTCAAAATAGATAAGGCAAAAGGTAATGAAGTAATAATTGATTATGCTTTGGATATGGCATATAGTAAAAACAAAGTGGATGAATACCGTTACCAACATTATTATAATAAGCTGAAAGATTATTTTATGGATTTTACTCTTTTGGAAGATTATACAGATGAAGAGATATATGGTGATATACATAATATTAGACAAGAAATATTTGATAAAGATATGAAAGATATTTATGGTAGCTATAGTCTTAATGAAGAGTATATTTCAACTAATAAATTAGTAAATTTGAATTTTGATGATGCCATTATGAATTTAATTTATAGCGGTATACCCAACAAAATAAGATACAATACTAGTGTAATCAATCAGTTGGAACTGTTGAAAACTAAGATGATTATTGCAGAAGAACTTATATTTTTAGCAGGTAACAATAGACAATTATTAAGTCTTTTGCAGTTAATCGTCAACAATGAGTTATTAGAGTTTAGAGATAAAAAAATAGTTATCTATGTTAAAAAAAGTAGTATTCATGATGAAGCAACCATTGATGATTATAATCATATTATGGGTAATCAATCTATGATAGGATCTAATGACTCAATTAAAAAGAATACACAAATAAAAATATATGACAATACTTCTGTAGGAATGGATTTCAGTAAACTGGAGAAAGAAGATGCCATATTATTTGGTAAAGCCTCCAGCAATAAAACACTTGTTATAGGTCTAGGTGAGAAACATATATTTTCATTGAAAAATGTTTCTTTTGATTACTTTATATTGTCTACTGTTCAAAATGTAGTAGTTTCAAGATATACTAACATTTATAGAAACGGTAGCAGTAATATTCCATATATAATAGGTTATGTCATAAAAGAGTTTGATTGTGATTATGACTTTACCGGTAATGAAAGAATAACTATGAGCTTATTTCATTTTAATTATTTACTTAATGAATATGGCATAAATAGATGTAGAGAGTTATTTAAGTGGGGTGAGGATATTAATAACTTGCTGCCCATTAAATATATGAATTTTTATTCAACAAGTATGAAGAGGGATGATTTTCCTGAGTTTCTAATAGATAAACAGCAAAGTGAAGTAGATTATAAAGTTGCAGAAAGAGAAATCTTATATGAATTTATCAATAATCATTTTAACGGCAAATATATCTCATGTTATTATAATGCAGATAGTATAGAAAAGACAACAGATGATGTTTACAATCATGAACACAATAAAAATGTACTTGTAACAGGATTGTTATTTGATGATAACGTTTCATTAAAACCTGTAGAAGCAGAAAAATTAAATAAAAGTTTGATTTCACCTAGGGAGTATTTTAAGAATGATATAGAAGTAGATATAAGATATTGTTGTAATTTTTTATATTTTGCCACTGATAACATTGTTGAAGCTTATAATTTTACAAGAAAAGAACTTCCAAATGAAAAGATTAATGTAGGTAAGATTTTCCTTGGATACAAGTATGTAAATGAAGATACTAACAGAGAAGAATTTTTTCCATTATATAATAAAGCATTTATAGGTTGTACCAAGTCCGGCCAAGTAATTTTCGGTAGAAGAAATTTACAAGGTGGTAAGATAATAATCAACAATGAAGAAATTACATGGGATAGAGATAATGTAAATAGTGACAATGGAAATGTCAATATAATTACACCATATATTGATAACCAGAATTTTAGCCAGAATAACGAAGATTATAGAAATTTTTCCTATTTATATGGTAAAAAGAGGTTAAATATTGTTATAATAAATAATAAAATAGTTTGTGTAAGATATGGAGAAGTATCTATACCTAGTATAGGAGTTGTTCTGTCAGTTGCGGGTGATTATATAAAAAGGTTAGTTGATGCACTTGGATTGACTGGTATTAATGATGATTATTATAAAATTACTAAACCTTATAAATTGAATGTATATCTTGAAAAGCCTGAGGATATGACCCAAGGGCAATGGGATGATATTAGTTGGGTTTATGGTGGAGCTACACTGCTAGTTGAAAATGGTAAGAATTTGGTTTCTAATAAAGAAGCGCAAACTGAATCATTCAAAAGGGAAGGATGGTTTCATCCTCTTTCAATGCAGACCCAAGAGACTCAAGTACAAGATTGGGTTAGAGGTCCTAGAACAGTTGTGGGTCTAACTAGAACTAATAAATTTTTTGTGTTTGTTTTTTCTGGAAGAACAAAAGAAAGTTGTGGAGCTAATTTTAATGAAATAATCAGTATTCTAGAAAAAGAAGTAGGAGCAGTTGATTGGGTAATGAATCTAGACGGAGGAGCTTCTAGCTGTCTAAGTATGATTTATAAGAATCAACTACTTGAACTAAGTTATCCATGTACATCAGATCTTTCGTCAGCAGGAATGATCAGACCAATAAATTCTATGTTAATCATGAAATAGAATAATTTTTTCCAATAGAAAGAAGGGAAGAAATGGGAAAAAACAATTTAACCATTAAGGATATAGCTAAGAGGACGGGTTTTTCTGTTAGAACTGTATCAAGAGTTATCAACAACGGACAATACGTAAAAGAGGAAACAAGAAAAATTATTAATGATGTCATCAAAGAAACTGGTTTTGAAACAAATATATATGCAAAGAGTCTTAGAAAGAAGACAGCAAAGAATATTATACTTGTTATTGAGAAACAACAAGACCTATATCCAGGACAATGGTATTCAAATATGTTCCAGAACATTATTAATCAAGCTTCTGCTTATGAATATAATGTTTTCATGTTTCAATTCAATATGGATGATGAAGAAGAAAATAAAAAGAATATACATCTTCTAAAATCAGGTTTTGTTGATGGTGCTATAATCCTTAATATTCAAAAAGATGATAATAAGATAAGATTATTTCAGGAATTAGGTATTCCCTATGTAACTATAGGAAAGAATTATAACTATCCTGAAAATCCATTTGTTGAAATTGATAACTATAAAGCATCATATCTTGTTACAGAATATCTTATTAGAAGTGGTTGTAAATCCATCCTTTTTTTCCTTGGTAGTAATAGGTATATTTCTAATGAGGAAAGAAGAGGAGGATTCTATACAGCTGTTCTGGATAATAAATTACAAAAGCAGGATTTTATTATATATGAAGGAATCAAGTCATATAAAGAAGCATATACAGCTTGTAATCAAATAATTGAAGAGGGTCAATTGCCAGATGCAATATTTGTGTCTGGAGATGAAAAAGCTTTTGGTGTACTAAAATCTCTTAACGAAAAGGGGATATCCATTCCAGAAGATATACAGGTTGTTGGATTTGATAACATACCCATTTCAGAATACACTGTTCCATCTTTGACAACAGTTGAACAGAATGCCAAGGATATTTCCTATAAGGCAATAGAGATATTGATAGGTATGATAAATGAAGAAGATAATTATAATGGTGAAACAAAAATTATATTTGACCCCAAAATAATATATCGCCATACTACTAGAAAAATTGAGGAATAACCTCATATAGCATACATTTTTACAGGAAAGGAATTAATGAAATATGAATTTTGCTATGGTAATCAATGTTTACATTGATACTGATAAAAATAAGATAAATGTATTCGATCATCCAACAGATCTAGAGAGTTTTGAAGACGATAACACATTGGTAAATACAATAAGAAGTGTTAATGAATTGAAAGTAGATGATGAAGATAATCTTAAAATATATATATTTGCAATAGGAACTAATGAAGATACAACGAAAGATAGTATCATTAGAGATAAAGTAGCAGGAGTCATGAATACTTGTAGATTCCCTAATTCAATATATACTAATACAGATATCAATAATTATAGAAAAAATACTAAAAATGAATTTTTCTCTGTTAAAGGATATCCTGAAATAAGGACATTAGGATTCATGATTCCTTATTTGTTGGATGAAGATATAATTATTCAGATTGATGATGATGAATTATTGAGAAAAGATTATATGGTTTATATAAAAGAAGTATTGAATAATAATGAGGACAAGTATATCTTTACTGCACCTTATGAAAAAAATGGCACCATAAGAATAAAAACAGAAGATAAATTAAGAAGCTGGAAAAAATTTTCCTCTATGGATAATGATATTATAAGACTTACCAAAGATGATAATATAAAAGAAACTTTATTTGGTTTCGGTGGAAACATGATAATCAGAAAAGAGTTCGCAGGAAAAATGTTTTATCCAGAGGATGTCCCAAGAGGTGAAGATTTCTCATTATTATTAGCTAGCAGATTGATATATGCTAATGGTAATGAAAAAGCTGATATACATAAGGAAGATGAAATGTTCAAAGCATATTTTCTAACAGACGAGGCAGTAACAATAATTCATGAACCTCCAGTAGAAGCAAAAGCAGATTTCTTATTCTACCTAGAGAAGAATTTGAAGAGATTTATCATGGAATGGAATATGTTCACTAATCAAAAAGCCATCAATAGGGAACAGTTAAAGGACTTATCAGATTATATGAGTGAAATGATTGGATATGATGACATGGCTGAAAAGGTTAATGAAATTATAAACGAAGTAAATGCTCTCAATGAATTTAACTTGGAAGACGTAGAAAAACTACGAAACAGATTATTAGACTATATCAATCACTACAAGGAATTTGACAGATTTACATTGTTTAAAGCTAGGCAGCATTATTATATAAATTCTATAAATCAATTGAAAAAGAATAAAGAGTTCGTCAACAAATTATTAAATAATTGATTGTAATAAAACAGGCTTTTTTCAATAAGGAAAGAGCCTTTATTATTTTAGTGTTTTTTTCCTTGTCCTGTGTTGACTAGATATTTATAGTAAGGTATAATACCATAAGGATAATACCAATGAATATGAATTAAAATTTGGTAAATTTTGACTCATATCATAGAAATGAGTGATTAAAATGGTAAAAAGTATGACAGGCTTTGGTAGAGGAGAATATGTATCTAATGATAGAAAAATGACAGTTGAAATCAAATCTGTTAATCATAGATATTGTGATATTAATGTTAGAATGCCAAAGAAAATAAGCTTTCTAGAAAATAATATTAGAAACTTTGTCAAGAAAAAGGTATCTAGAGGAAAGGTCGATATATTCATTTCTTATGAAGATAATTCTGAAGGGAATGAATGTATAAAGCTTAATGAAGATTTGATAGGACAATACCTAAAGTACTTTGATATCATCAGTGAGAAATTTGAACTTGATAACGATATAAAAGTATCTAATATCACTAGATATCCTGAAGTCATAACTATAGAAGAACAGGATGTTGATGAAGAGCTATTATGGAATCTAATGGAGAAGGCATTGACAATAGCTATAGAAAAGCTTATTTCTACTAGAACAACAGAAGGCGAATTATTGAAAAAAGATATAATACAGAAGCTTGACACTATCAATAATTTAGTTTCCAATATCAAAACTAGAGCACCATATGTTATTGAAGAGTACAAAGTTAAATTGGAAAATAGAATAAATGATTTATTGAATAGTACTATTGATGAAGCAAGGCTTGCTGTAGAAGTTGCTATATTTGCTGATAAATGTTGTGTGGATGAAGAAATTGTTAGACTAGAGAGCCATATTGAACATATGAGACGTACTTTAGATAAAGATATTCCTATTGGTAGGAAACTTGATTTCCTTTTACAAGAAATGAATAGGGAATCAAATACGATTTTATCAAAATCAAATGATATTGAAGTTTCTACTAATGGATTAGAACTTAAAACAGAAATAGAAAAAATCCGTGAACAAATCCAAAATATTGAATAAGTATTCTATGTTATGTTGAATTAAATTACCTAATCATATAAAATATTTAATTCAGTATATATAGTAAGGGAGATTAAAATAATGATTCAAATGGTTAATATTGGTTTTGGAAATATTATATCTGCTAATAGAATTATTGCAATTATCAGTCCGGAATCAGCACCCATAAAAAGAGTTATCCAAAATGGCAGGGATGATGGGAAATTAATAGATGCAACATATGGCAGAAAAACCAGAGCTGTTATTATAATGGATAGTGGTCATGTTATATTATCTGCTATTCTACCAGAGACAGTAGGACAAAGACTTATAAAAGATAATTCGGATTTAATTGAAGAGGATAAAAAAAATATGCTATAGCATATATAGAACCAAAATAAATTACAAAAAACATAATTAAAGGTGATTAGATGAATAAAAAGGGTATACTCATAATTATATCAGGTTTTTCAGGCGCTGGAAAAGGTTCTGTAGTTAAAGAACTTTTATCAAAAGGAGATTATATTCTTTCAATATCTTCTACAACTAGAGCACCACGAGAATATGAGGAACATGGAAGAGAGTATTTTTTTGATACTAGAGATGACTTTGAAAGCATGATAGATAATAATGAACTTATAGAGTGGGCATCCTATTGCGATAACTATTATGGTACACCTAGAAAATTTGTAGAAAATAATCTTGAGCAAGGTAAAAATGTGATTCTTGAGATTGAGATGCAGGGAGCTCTTGATGTCAAAGCGCAATATGACGATGCAGTATTAATATTCATAACAGCACCAAGTGCAGCTGAATTAAAAGCAAGACTAGAAAAAAGAGGAACAGAAAGTTCTGATATCATTAACAAAAGGCTTAAGAGATCATATGAAGAAGTAGAAGTTATCAATAAATATGATTATATAGTTGTTAACGATGATTTGCAAAAATGTGCAAAAGACATTAATTCAATTATTAATGCAGAGCATAAAAGAGCTTATAGAAGTGGTGAACTAAAAGATAGATTAAAAGATGAATTTGCAGAGCTTTTGAAAGGAGAGATATAGATGTTACATCCATCTTACACAGATTTAATGACAACAATCAATGACAGAATGAGTAGTGATGAAGAAAAACTAAAAAGCAGATACTCAATCGTTATTGCTTCAGCAAAGAGAGCTAGAGAGATTATTGGAGGGGACGAAGTATTATCAAGTAATAATTATACTAAACCCTTATCAAATGCAGTAAATGAACTATATGAAGGCAAAATTGATATAGTATCACATGATATAGTTGAGGATGACCAATAAATAAGGGGGATACCCCCTTTTTTTATGCACTTATAAAGATTTTTTATTCTATATAAAAGTTCTCTTTTAAGAAAGCTATTACATTGTTATATGGTTATTCATATGTTATAATAAGAAAATAATGGTATGTGATTGTTTGATATATAAACCTAATTAAATAATTGCTGTAGAGCAAGTAATTCTATTGGTTTTACATAAAAGGAAGATTATATGAATAAATATGCAGATATTATTGTTGATATATCTCATTCGAAGTTAGATAGAGTATTTCAATATCATGTTCCTGGTAACCTGACAAATAAGATTGTAATTGGAACTGTTGTTGATATACCTTTTGGTAAAGGAAATAAAAATTTGAAAGGATATGTTATAGGGTTTACTGATAAACCTAATTTTGACGTGGATAAGATTAAAGACATTACAGGTGTAGCGTCAATGAACATGTCCATAGAAGCTCATCTAATCAAATTAGCTGTTTGGATGAAAGAACGATATGCATGCACCATAATATCAGCTCTTAGAACATTAATTCCAATAGGTAAAAAGGTTAATGAAAAGACACAAAAAGAAATTATTAGAATAATAGATGTTGACGAGTTAGAATCATATATAAAGATGTGGGATAAAAAAAATTATAAGGCTTTAAGTAGAGCTGGAAACTACTTGCTTGCTTGTGATAAATGTAAGCAAAGTGCGATAATTAAAAAAACTGATGTATCTCCTGCAGTAATTTTGAACTTAGAGAAAAAAGGAATCATAAAAATTAATTCAGAACGTATTTATAGAGAACCGTATAATGTTAATAATATAAAAAGAAGTAAAAACAAACTACCTAATATGGAGCAGCAAAAAGTTATTAACAAGGTATTGAGTAATCTGAATAAGGAGAGTCAGGTATATTTAATTCATGGTATTACAGGTAGTGGAAAAACAGAAGTTTACATGCAAATAATAGAAAAAGTTCTTGAGAAAGGGCAACAGGCTATAGTACTGATACCAGAAATAGCTTTAACGCCTCAAACAGTTAGAAATTTCATATCAAGATTTGGTAATCAGGTAGGTGTAATGCATAGTAAGTTATCAGCTGGTGAAAAATATGATGGTTGGAGAAGAGCAAGAGACGGTGATATATCTATTATGATAGGTCCTAGATCTGCGGTTTTCACTCCGTTTAAAAATCTTGGCATGATAATTATTGATGAAGAACACGAAATGAGTTATAAGTCAGAGGTATCACCCAAATATCACGCTAGAGAAGTAGCCATTAAAAGAGGTGAGATGACTGGTGCTGATGTTGTACTTGGCTCGGCTACTCCATCTCTGGAATCATATCATTTAGCTAAAGAAGGTAAATATACTTTATTGGAATTAAAAGAAAAAGCAGCTTCAACTAATAAGTTGGATGTTAGGGTCATTGATATGCGTGAAGAATTGATTAATGGAAATAAATCAATATTCAGTGATACTCTAAGAAATGAAATACAGAATAAATTATTCAATAAAGAACAAATCATTTTGTTTTTAAATAGAAGAGGTTATTCAAGGTTTGTATCTTGTAGACAGTGCGGGTATGTAATTAAATGTGATAGTTGTGATATACCATATACATATCATGCTTTTGGTGATAAACTCATATGTCATTATTGTGGTAAAACAATTAATATGGTAAGTAAATGTCCTTCATGCAATTCCAAGTACATTAAGCAATTTGGAATAGGGACTGAGAAAGTAGAATCTTATGTTAGGAAAGAGTTTCCTACAGCAAGGGTCTTAAGAATGGACCTTGATACGACTGCAAGAAAAAATAGTTATGATACAATATTAGGGAAGTTTAGAAATGGTGAGGCAGATATACTTATAGGTACTCAGATGGTTGCAAAAGGCCATGATTTTCCTGATGTTACACTAGTTGGTGTAATAGCAGCTGATTTATCTCTTTATATGAGTGATTTTAGAGCTTCGGAGAGAACCTTTCAATTATTGACACAGGTTACAGGCAGAGCAGGTAGAAGTAATCTACAGGGAACAGCTATAATCCAATCCTATACTCCAGAACATTATAGTATAACAAAGTCAAAGGAACAAGATTACATTGGATTTTATGAAGCTGAGATTAAGTATAGGCAAGTAATGAATTATCCGCCATTCTCCAATTTGTTAGCGTTGTTAATTCAATCCACTAATTCAAAAGAACTAATTAAAAGCTCTTTTGAATTAAAAAATGATATATTATTAGTTGCATCCAGATTGGGGCTTGAAGTAATTGGTCCATCACCAGCTAATGTATCTAAAATAAAAAATAATTATAGAAGAGTAATTTTGTTAAGAAGTAATGGATATAAGGAGTTGATGCAATTCATTATTAGATATATGGAAAGACTTAGTATTAAATACAAAGATATTTCAATACAAATGGATATTAACCCATTGATTTCGTATTAGATAAATAATGTAACTGAAAAAATTTATTAAAAAGTTAAAAGGAGTGTTCTTATAATGGCTTTAAGACAAATAAGAATTGAAGGCGACGAGATTTTAAGGAAAAACTGTAAAGAGATTAAAGAAATCACAGAAAATGTAAAAGTATTAGCTGCAGATATGATAGAAACTATGAAAAGCGCTAATGGAGTTGGTCTAGCTGGACCCCAAGTAGGGATTTTAAAACAAATAGTGGTTATTGATATTGGAGAAGGTCCAATGGTTCTAATTAACCCTAAGATTGTTAAAACAAAAGGTGAACAAATAAATCCAGAAGGCTGTTTAAGTATTCCAGGAAAATCTGGAGAAGTTAAAAGACCTGAATATGTTAAAGTAGAAGCATTGAATTTAGATGGAGATAAGATTGTTGTTGAAGGAAGAGAGTTATTGGCTGTAGCATTATGTCATGAAACAGACCATCTTAAAGGCAGATTATTTATTGATATAGCAGAAAATATAGTACAAGATTAAAAAGAAGGTGAGAATTTGAAAGTAGTATTTATGGGAACTCCTGATTTTTCAGTACCTACTTTACAGGAGTTAATCAATTCTGAACATGAAGTAGTTGCAGTTGTCACTAAACCAGATAAACCAAAAGGAAGAGGTAATAAAGTTCTTTTTACACCTATAAAAGAAGTAGCTATAAGCAATAACATAGATGTTTATCAGCCACAAAAATTAAGTGAAAAAGACTTTACCCAAGCTATGGAACATATTAATCCAGATGTTATAGTTGTTATAGCTTTTGGTAAAATATTACCTAAGCGAATACTTGATCTACCTAAGTATGGCTGTATTAATGTTCATGCTTCCTTATTACCTAAATATAGAGGTGCAGGACCTATTCAATGGTCTATAATCAACGGTGAAGCTGAAACTGGAATAACAACTATGTATATGGATGTTGGACTAGATACAGGTGATATGCTTTTAAAAGAAGCTGTTAAAATAGAAGATACAGATACAGGTGGTTCATTACATGATAAATTATCGAATATTGGTGCAAAATTATTGATTAAAACTTTAAAAGAAGTACAAAATAATACTATAATTAGAGTAAAACAAAATTCAGATGAATCAACATATGCACCTATGCTTGAAAAAAGTTTGGGAAATATTAACTGGGAGAACGAAGCATATAAGATAGAATTGCTTATTAGAGGTTTGAATCCATGGCCTAGTGCTTATACTTATCTAGGTAACAAGATACTTAAGATATGGGCAGGTAAAGTAATAGACGATTCATATGACGGTAAACCTGGAGAGATTGTTGATATTCTGAAAGATGGATTTATTGTAAAATGTGGAAAACAATGCATACTGATTAAAGAAGTACAGTTGCAAGGTAAAAAAAGAATGTCAGCTGACGCTTTTTTGAGAGGGTATAAGCTAGAAGTAGGAGAAATTCTAGGAAGGAGATGATAGTATGAGGGGAATTGGCACATATGGTCTTTTTTATGACCCTACATTCATTATATTGGTACCTGCTATGCTTTTGTCTTTATATGCTCAATCAAAGGTAGCATCTACATTTAAAAAATATTCTGGCTATAGAAATTCAAGAGGGTATACAGGTAAGGATGTTGCTGAAATGATATTGAGGCAAGCAGGAATCTATGATGTAAGAGTAGAGCATGTGAGAGGTAGATTAACTGATCACTACGACCCAAGATCAAAAGTATTAAAATTATCAGATGCAGTATATAATAATCAATCTATTGCTGCAGTTGGCGTTGCGGCACATGAATGTGGTCATGCCATCCAACATAATACAGGATATACTTTTTTGAAGATAAGACATGCAATTTTCCCTGTTGTCAATATATCATCAAAACTAGCTTTTCCTATAATATTAGTTGGTTTAATTGCAAATATATTTTTCCTGAAATTAGGTATTATATTATTTGCAGCTGTAGTATTGTTTCAATTGGTTACTTTACCAGTTGAATTCAATGCTTCCAATCGTGCAATAGGGATACTTGAGTCCAATGCTTATCTTTCTTATGAAGAGATAGTACCAGCGAAAAAAGTTCTATCGGCAGCAGCTCTCACTTATGTTGCGGCTGCGGCAGCTTCAATATCTAGTTTATTAAGATTACTGCTAATAGCTGGTAGAAGAAATGACTAAAAAGATGAGTTCGTCGGGGGTAGATATGACAAAAGTTAGTAATGATAAGGTAAACAAGATTAATGCTAGAAATGTAGCGTTAGAGATTATCACAAGTATATTCGAAGATAAAGCATACACTAATATTGCTATTGATAAGTATTTCAAGAATCATAATGATATATCAAAGATAGATAGAGCTTTCATCACTAGAATCGTGGAAGGTACAGTTGAACATGTAATAACTATAGATTATATAATCAATAAATTTTCTAAGACAAAAACTAACAAAATGAAAAAAATCATATTGTATATTTTAAGATTATCAGTTTATCAGATAAAATACATGGATAAAGTACCAGTATCAGCTGTCTGTAATGAAGCTGTCAAGTTAGCTAAGAAAAGAAAATTTAATAGTCTATCTGGATTTGTGAATGGTGTATTAAGGAATATAGCACGAAATATAGATTCTATACAATATCCTGATGAAAAGGATGAACCAGTTAGATATCTATCCATCGTGTATTCTTTTCCAATGTGGATTGTTGAATTATGGTTGGAACATTATGATTATGAAACCGTTAAAAATATGTGTATCAATAGTAATAAAACTGCTAAAACCAATATTAGATGTAATTTAACAAAGACTAATCCAGAAGAGTTAAAGAAGCAATTACAGGATTCTAATGTAAATGTGGAAGAAGGGAAGCTTCTTAATTATGCTTTGAAGATTAGTAATTATAACAGTATTAGAGGTTTGGAAGCTTTTAACCAGGGTAAATTTACAGTACAGGATGAAAGTTCTATGTTAGTGGCTCAGTTGGCAAACCCAAAAGAGGATAGCTTAGTCATTGATGTATGTGCTGCACCAGGAGGGAAAACAACTCATTTTGCAGAAAAGATGAATAATACTGGAAGGGTTGTTTCTAGAGATATTTATCCTAAGAAATTACAGTTGATAGATGAAAATGTAAAAAGATTACAGTTGAATAATGTTGATATAAAAGAGTATAATGCATTAGAGATTGATAGTTCAATGATAGAAAAGGCTGATATAGTAATAGCAGATGTACCATGTTCAGGACTTGGAATAATAAGAAAGAAACCTGATATTAAATATAATGTAGAAAGAAAAGATATAGATGATTTGATTGACATTCAAAGGAATATATTAAAAGTTGTTTGCAAATATGTAAAAACAGGTGGTATACTTATGTATAGCACATGTACTGTTAATCCAGAAGAAAACATAAAGAATGTTAAGTGGTTCACTGATAATTTCCCTTTTGAATTAGTTGATTTTGAGGATAATTTACCTAATACAATCAATAATAATAACAAGGGGTATATTCAATTATTACCTGGATTTTATGACACAGATGGTTTCTTCTTAGCTTAGCTATGAAGAA
>NZ_BTPU01000008.1:0-48821 GCF_036985595.1 Vallitalea maricola
CACTAACTTGCGTTAGTGCAACAGCCCCTCTTAGTACCCTATTCATTTCTATTTTGTAAGGGCTATTTCATTAAGCATATTCGTAATATCAGCTAATCCCTCATCTACGGTCCTTTCCCCCTTTAATATTTCGTGATAAATATTAAACCTTATTCTCTCTTGCTCATTGTCAAGTATATGACATTCATCGAATAACATTTCTTTTTCTGGCAGAAATTCCTTTGGTGTTTTTACGTCCTCAAAGGAATGTAATTCTTCCAGTTTCATATTATATGTAGGCATGATATACCCTTCTTCATACATATAAGTTCCCCACTCTTTAGATGTTAATTTGTTACACAACTTCAAGATGTCTTCCCCATGTTCTGATTCCTTATTTATTCCAATAAGCATACCAGGTATACTTATGTTGTCATCTGCTATATCTTCTTGACTAAGTATTGGAACTTGACTTATTCCTATATTCATATCTTCCTGAGAAGCCAGCCAAAAGTAATCTTCATTGGATATAATCATCATGCCAATATTGCTTTCGGAAAATTGTTTCATCACACTATCTTTTTTTAACTCCATTGCATACTCTAGAGTTCCACTTTCTTGTCTTATCTTAATCATCTTTTCAAACCAATCTTTATAGATTGTAAAATCATACTTATTTTGGTGGTGATTATAATAATCACGACCAATCATTTTATTCACATCTTCTAAAAGACTCATAAAACCGCTTTCTTCATCTTTTAAATATAAGGCAAAACCATAACTATCCCCAATTTTCATTTTACTTATAAAAATAGCGTATTCATATAATTCTTCTAACGTTTTGGGTGGTTTTTCTGGATCCAGTCCAACTTCTCTAAATATATCTTTATTATAAACCAAGCGATAGGTGCTCATCCCTAGTGGTAAGACATAATTATATGGTTTATTAAATTGTTTGTCCATATATATATCGATAGGTAACAACCAGTCTTTCTCAACATATGTATCCACCCAGTCTTTCTCAAGCATAAAAATATCTGGTTTGTCATGGGATAGCATCTTCATATTAAGAACATATTGGTATTCATCATAAGCCACTTTTTTAATATTTATTTTCACATCACTTGTTTTATTATAATCTTCTATTAATTTTTCTAATGGTGTTTTTTTATCTCCCATCACTTTGATCATAAAAGTAATACTATCTTCACTTTGTTCTTCTAATTCAATATGTTTGTGTATGGCATTTTTACTTCCACATCCCACATTTAATAAAATAATCACTCCTATAATGAATGATAATCGTATTTTCATTTATAAAATCATTCCTTTCGCTTCACTCAAGGTTATTGACTTATCTCCATTGTAATCCCTACTATTTTACAATACTTACTTTACATTTTCAAGTAATCTAAAAATCTCATCATAAAACGAGTCCAATTGTGCTTGAAAACATATTAAGAATCATGTATACTTTTTGTAAAACTCTTTTAATATAACTCTACATAAAGAGATAATGTCTTAATTTATTCATTTTATCTTTATGGTTACATCTTTATCGGATTTTAGATATCGTTTAAATAAAAAATTACAATTACATTACCTTTTATAACTTATGAGGAGTGGATAAAAATGTTAACAATGATTATAGCTGATGATGAAATTCTTGTAAGAGAAGGCCTCAAAAATATCCTTCCATGGGAAGATTATAAAATAAAAATAGTAGCGTCGACTAAAAATGGAATGGAGACCCTCCATGCATGTCAAGAACTTAAACCGGATATCCTATTTACTGATATTCGAATGCCTCATTTATCTGGTATCCAAGTGGCCCAAAAGCTATCTCAACAGAATAGTAAAACAAGAATTATCATTATCAGTGGTATTGAAGATTTTTCTTATGCTCAGCAAGCTATAGAGCTAAATGCTGAGGGATATTTATTAAAACCTATCAAAAAAAAGAAGTTAATCGAAATTGTTGAAAATGTGGTCAAAGCCATCCATGATGAGAAAGAACATGCCGTTAAATTTAAAGAACTTAAAAACCAGCTTTACAGCCATATGCCCGCTATAAAGGAGCGATTTCTCAGTAATATTGTATTCAGAAAATACTCTAACGAAAAAACAATTTATGACAAATGTGACTTCTTGAATATACCTTTTACCCATTCTAATCCATATATATTATGTAAGATGGTTATCGATGAAATAGACATTATTTTTTCTCAAAATAATGAAGAAAATTATGAACTTATATTAATGTCTATCATTAATATAATAAATGAAATCTTAACTAACTATAGTCAAGGTATTTGTTTTAACCAGAATGAAAGTGAGTTTATTATAATATTTAATTATGATAATATGAATGATATTAACCGTATTTGTGAAGACATATTAACATCACTCAATCATTATATTCAAATAAAAGTTTCGATAGGTATTGGTAAAAAAGTGGAATCAATATTATCCTTATTTGATTCCTATAAATCAGCCGAAACGTCTCTAGAATATAAATTTTATTCAGGGATTAATACCATTATTAATGCAGAAGATTTATCCTATAAACCTGTTTCTCTAGAATATGTTCAGCTTCACGTAATAGGGGAAAAACTTATAAATGGGATTAAAATAGGTAACCTGACTACTGTTAATGATGTTCTTTCTGAAATTTTCGCCTATATTGAAAGTTCTTCTTATAAAACAGAGGAATATACAAAAAACATATTTACAGAACTTATTTTTATTACCGCACGTTCTTTATATGAAATACAAGAACAAATGAATAACATTGTTGGAGAACCTATCCATCTATCCAATTTCATCTATCAATTAGATACCTATGATGATTTAAAAATATACATTATAAAACTTTTTGAGGAAATTACAGCTTATTTTAGCCATAAAGTTAATCAAAAAAATACATATGTTATCAATCAAGTTAGAGAAATTATAAGACAGCAATATACTAACAATTTAACGGTTAAATTAATATCAGATCAAATAGGACTAACACCAAACTATATCAGTCAAATCTTTAAAAAAGATACTGGCTTAACTATTACAAAATACCTCACAGACGTAAGAATAAATGCTGCAAAAGAACTTCTCAAAGATAGCAACTTCAAAGTTTTTGAAGTTGCTGAAATGGTTGGGTTTGATAACCCCTACTACTTTAGTACTGTATTTAAAAAAGTTACAGGTATGCATCCTTCAAAATTCCGATAAAAAATTGACTGGATAATCCCCTATTCAATGGTGTAAAAAAAAGAGGATAAAATTTTAGTCCAGTTGTGCTTGAAAACATAGTAAGATTCATGTATACTTTTTGTAATACTTTTTTTATTTTAATCTTACATGAAAGATATTCATGACAATACTTTGCCATATGGTGATACTATGAAAAAGATAATATCTATTTTAAAATACTGTAGCGTTAAATTTTCCACAATTAAAAATCAACTTATTTTATTTTTTATAATATTAGCGATAATTCCAACTGGAATTATCTCTTCGATTTTTTATACAAAATCAACGGAAAATTTAACTAAAAAAACCCAAAATATCCTTCAAATGAACTTTCATCTACTTGAAAATAATATTTTAAAGGAGATTAATCTTATCGATAAAGTTGTTAATCAAATATATTTAGATGATAAAATGATTGACTTATTGTCTTATTCACCATCTACACGCCGTTACTTTTATCTTTTTTTAAAATATAAGTTTGTAAATGATATTACGGGTATAACTCAGTCATCAGAATTTGAAAATATTCTGAATACCTATACGTCAACGTTGGATTATTCCAATCAATCTCAAGCTAAGCTCTATGTATATAATAATGGTTTTGGTACTTACAAATTTCCATCTAATGTATTTGATCTTTCCATTGTACAATCAACCCCCTGGTATGTGGATGTTCCTGCTGACTCGAGCCCTCATATCATGTATTTTCCAAAAAGTCAGAACAGGAACTTACCTCAAGGTGTGAATTATGTTCGGCGATTATATGGGTTAAAAAATTATAATCTTACTTTTTCAACATTAGTAACCATTGAATTACCTATGGATGAGATTACTAATATGTTAACCAGTTTAAAGCCTACAAAAGGCAGCCAGCTATTTTTAATCAATGAAGATAATATCATTATATCGAGCACACAGAAAGATTTAATTTTTACATCCTGTAAAGACTCTTATTTATCATCTTTACCTGACATTTATTCAGAAAATAGTTTTACAACAAATATTGTTGACAACATGAGTACTAAAACGCTTTTATCAACTACATCCATACCTAACTTTAATTGGAAAATTGTTTCATTAACACCACTTAATGAAATTAATCAGGATATTTATCAAATACAACAACTAATTAAATTAGTCGTCATTATTATCCTTTTATTTAGTTTCATAATTGCTTTATTTTTGGCTAATCGAATATCTAATCCCATAAAAAAACTGATTAGTTCCATGTCTTCACTTGATGCGGACAACTTATATGTGGAAATTAAAGACTATCATTTTAACGATGAATTTAGCTATCTGATTAATCATTATAATGCAACTAACAAAAAGATTAGAGATCTCATAAAAATGTTAACAGAAACTGAAAAACTGAAAAAAGAAGCTGAATTCAAAGCTTTACAGGCTCAAATAAATCCTCATTTTTTATATAATACCCTTGATGCTGTTAACTGGTTATCATTAAAATATGATGCTGAAGATATTAGTACTATGGTTACATCTTTATCTGATTTTTTTAGATATAGTTTAAGTAAAGGCAAAACAATTATTCCTCTAAAAAACGAATTAATTCAAACAGAAAGTTATTTAACTATTCAAAAAATACGCTTTCCAAATATAATTGACTATTCTATTTACTGTGATGATGCTATAAAAGAATGCTCCATTGTAAAGCTTACCCTTCAACCTTTAGTTGAAAATGCCATTATTCATGGTATTGAACCAACGGATGAACCTGGTTTTATAGGTATTAACTGCATAAAAAAAGAAGATACCATTATAATTGAAGTACAAGATAACGGCATAGGTGCTGATGTAGATACACTTAATTATTTATTAAATAATGAATCCATCCATAATCGTTCGTATGGGTTAAAAAATGTCAATCAAAGAATTAAAAATTATTATGGTGAATCTTATGGCATTTTATTTACAGAAAATAATCCAAAAGGATTAACAGCTACAATTACATTACCTTGTATAACTTACGAAGAAATGGATAAAAATGTTAACAATGATAATCGCAGATGATGAAATCTACCAATTAACTTCTAAGTTTTTCTTCAATGCTTTTATAAAGTCTTCTTTTTTATCTTTTTGATTAATTAATTTATTAATCTTCACTAGGCTCTGTTTTGGCTTCCAAGCTCTATTTAGATTAAAGTAATAGTTGCTGATTTTCCAGAATTTCTCTGGATACATAATAAGATAAAGAAGTATATTTAATTCTCCTTTACTCAATGGATTAATACTTACATATTTGTCAATTGCTTTAATACCTAATTGTATATTCCATTCATTTTTTTCTAATACTTTTCTAAGGAGACGATATAAATCAATTACTGGAAGGTCTATATTACAGTATTCAAAATTCATCGTATATATTTTTTTATTACTGACTAATATATTATGATGTATATATTGTCCGTGTATAATGACATTTTTATTATAATATTGATCTACTAAATTATTGTATTCTGATAATTCTATCAATGAAAGTGCTTCTGCTGCTTTTTGATAATAGTAATTAAAGCTGCTTAAAAAACAAATATCAAACTCGGACCATTTACCAATTTTTCGAATTTTATTTCTAATTCTAACTAACTCAATATTATGTCTATCTAACTTACTTGATAATGTGCCTAATTTCACGTAGTTTTTATATCTATTACATCTTGGAAAATTAGTACCACATTTATGTAATATAGCTAAATTTTTAACAGAATCATATATCTCTTCCTCATCATTAAAGAATATTTCTCTCCCGTTTACCCAATTTTTCATAATATAAACTGTACCATCATCTTCACAATACGGATTATTATCTCTTGATAGTGTTAGTCTATCAATATTACTAAATCCATTTTCATGTAAATATTCTTCTATTTCATACATAAATTTTATTTTTTCTCGATGCATTCGGATTTCCTTAAATAATTTCAAACCCTTATTAGTATCTAATATATATGCCCCTCGTCCTTTATAACCGTTTTTTACTTTAACATCAAATTGTTCAAAAATGTTATTGTATTCCTCAAGCATCTAATCACCTCAACTTAGTCCTAACTATAATATTTTTTATCAGAATTTAAGACATCTTAATCCCATGCCCTACTTTAAAATATATGAAGAAGTTAAGCAGATTATGAGGACAGGAAATTAATATTTTACTACAATGATATAGGCAAAATAAAAAACCCCAATATATTGTATTGTTTTTTTTCAAACATCAATATATTGGGGTTCCAAAATTCTAATTAATTATAAAATTTTTTATTCTTTTATTTCATCTACTATTCTTAATAACTCTTCCTTATCATTTCTAGCTGGTTCTTCTATAACTATATCCAATAGTTTATTAAGAATAATTCCTATCTGACGACCTTCTTTTATACCATGTTCCATCAAGTCTCTTCCATCAACCTTAAGTTCTCTTATGCTTATACACTGCTCTTTCTCTTTAATTTCTGCGTATTTTTTTTCAGCATTTTCTAACTTTAAGAGTCTATCATCCATCTTATCTGGATTTTGAGCCTTGATATCTGCTCTTTGAACAAGTACGAAGTCATCAAATAATTCATATCCCAACTTTCTTAATAGTCTTCTTATACTTTTTGAGCTATTTTCTAATCTGATATCATGGAATTCTATTAACTTGACAACTTTATCAATAGTCTTATTATCAAATTTTAATCTTTTAAGAATATCTTTAGCCATTTTTGCACTGATACCTTCATGTCCATAGAAATGGTCTATGCCTAATTCGTCAGTAGTTTTTACTCTTGGTTTTCCAATATCATGCAACAACATGGTCCATCTAAGAGCTTTATCAGCTTTTATAGCATTAACAGACCTAAGTATGTGCTCGTGAATATCATAGCTATGATAGGGGTGATTCTGAGAATTACCTATACATGGCATGAACTCAGGTAGTATATACTCCATTAGATTACAATCATATATTTCCATTATCATATTAGGGTTATTGGATATCAGTGTCTTGTTAAGTTCCACTTGTATCCGCTCCATACTGACATTTTTAATAAGTGATGAACACGCTGTTATAGCATCTCTGGTCTCCTTATTTATCTTATAACCCAATTGAGCTGAAAATCTAATGGCTCTTAACATTCTAAGTGCATCTTCATTAAATCTTTCTATTGGGTTACCAACGCAACGGATAATACCATTTTCCAAGTCTTCTATACCACCAAAAGCATCTACCAATCCTGTTATATGGTTATAAGCCATAGCATTTATGGTAAAATCTCTTCTTTTAAGGTCTTCTACCAGATCATTAGTGAATTCAACGGAGTTTGGTCTCCTATTATCTTCATATTCCCCATCAATTCTATATGTTGTAACTTCAATAGGGTGTTTATCCATAAGTATGGTTACAGTTCCATGCTGCAACCCTGTATCAATGGTTTTGGTAAATAACCTTTTAACTTCATTGGGCAATGCAGATGTTGTTATATCCCAATCATTAGGTTTTTTACCTATGATACTATCTCTTACGCATCCGCCAACCAAATAGGCCTCATACCCATTGTCAGTTAGTTTATCTATTATATTCTTGGCATAATTAGGTATATCTATTTTAATTCTATCCATAAAAATCATTCCTCTAAGCTGGTCTATCAGTCAATCCTTACACGACTCTTTATATCATCTCTACTATATCCAGCAATCTCTAATCTACTAATAACATCTTTTTCTATATCAGGTATATAAGTTTTGACTAATGAAGCGTCTCCTTCTAATTCATAATCACCAAGTGAAGCTGGTATCATAAAAGAGTCTCCTAATCTAAAGTCGTATTCAATATTATTATATACTACTTTACCGCTACCTGATATACACATGTATATAGAAAATTTATTATTTGTTCTTTCTTTTAGCTTTCTTTTTAAACCTATCTTCTCTAATGAAAAATATTTATTAGCCACATAATAGATTATTTCGTTTTCACCATCTTTTATACCAAGCCCTGTTACTACGTCTTTACTATGCTTACCTTCAAAATCAATGACATCCAATGATTTCTCAACATGAAGCTCTCTCATGTTACCGTCAAGACCAACACGATTCCAATCATAAACTCTATATGTAGTATCTGAATTCTGTTGTATTTCAGCTAATAAAATACCATCTTCTATTGCATGAACAAACCCCGCTGGTATATTGATAACATCTCCCGCTTCTACTTCTACTTCATTTAAAACTTGTTCAAGATGTCCTTCCTTAAGAGCTTTTGTAAAATCATCTTTAGAAACATTGTCTTTCAGTCCTGCTATTAGTTTAGCACCAGGCGCTGCATCTAAGATATACCAAGCTTCACTCTTACCTAATTCACCATTTTCGTATTTCATAGCATATTGATCTTCAGGATGAACTTGAACTGACAGTTTGTCTTTGGCATCAATAAATTTTATTAATAATGGAAATTTGTCATTACTATCTATTTTATAACCCACTAATTCTTCCGAGTTGTTTTCTAATACTTCTTTTAAAGTTCTTCCTTTTAATCTTCCATTTTTAATAATAGAATTACCATTATCATGGCAGGCAACTTCCCAACTTTCCCCTGTATGTTCATAAGGAATATCTTTATTTAATTTATCTTGTAATAAAGTTCCTCCCCAAACTCTTTCTTTAAAATCTGGTTCAAAAAATAATGGATATAACATATTCTTCTCCTCTCATAACTTTATACTGTTTTCATCTGTCGCTTAGATTATATCAAAGCTTATATTTTTTGTATAGCTGTAAAAATATTATATTTCATTAATATACTTCTCATAAAAGCTTTCAATTTCACTATCATCAATATCATTAAACTCTATTTCATATTCAGCATGGTCACCTAAAACATGTATTACCTCCACACTTATACCTAAAGTACTCTCACTTATATAAAAATTATTTGATGCTAATTTATTATTAAGTTCCTCTGTAGATAAATCTTCTAAAAGGCCGATCTGTTCACTTCTTACGGCACTAAAGTTATCACTTTGGAATTTGTCCAAAAAAGTTTCATCTATATCAACAACATCTGACAATTTCAATATAGTCTGATTTTGGGTATCGATATTAGTAGTATAGAAAATATTATCTGGATAAACTGATTTTTTTTCATTACCTAGTCCTGAATATTTTATACTCATTATTTTTTCATTACAAAATGAAATTTCATAATCAATCTCAAGACTGGATAAATTATCTATATCATACTGATTCATAATTTTTAATGCTTCATCTGCTATTAACTTATTCAATGTTTTTATTTCTTCTTTATTATTCTTATTTTCAAACTGTGGATAATTTATAAGTATTTTACCCTCTGAATATGTATCTTTAATAATATTCATTTTACTGGCTGAACACGAAACAAGCATAAGTACTGCTACAATAATTACTAATATTTTTTTCAACAATAGGATTCCTTCTTTCTTCTTATATCATTTGTCGGGATTTTCTACATCATCTTCAATTCATATTTAATTTTAATCTTTTAGATATTCTATATTATAATGAGAGAAAAATCAATGTATCAAAATATAGAAGATGATAATTTAAGTATTGTAATTATTGAAGTATTGACGTACAGAAGTTTAATGTTCAGCTTCCGTAAATGCCAGCTCTATAATATTTCCTTATGGCTAATACCATCTGTAAGGTCTTATAGGTGATGCTATTACTTTTCATTATAATCCCAGAGCTAAAAGTTATATTCCTAGCCAAGTGGATGTATAGGTATAGGAAATGAGTGACTTTTAAATAATGGTTAGAAAATCTTAGTGAGTGGAAAGGTATATTCCGTTAAGAAGCTTAAATGTTTGACCGTAGGGAGTTTTTAAGCTTTAGGAATATACCTTGGAACGAACTTAGATTTTCTTCCATTATTTAACATGAACGAATTTCCTATACCTATACATTCACGATCGGATTGTACGATACAAGTCATCATATAACTACGTTTTTTTAATCTTCATACTATAAATCAACCTATTCATCCCAATAAAAAACATCTACCCAGTTATTATCCATATCCAATAATAATATAAGCAGATGTTTTTAACTTCAATAACTAATATTTATTATGCATTCAACATTACCTTTTCATCATTGAACGTAAGAGTTATCAACCTAACCAATATTAAACTAACAACAAATGATGATATAGCTGTCACTAAAAACTGATTCATTGTCAATTCAAATGATAAAGCCGCTTTTAATGCAGAAACACTTCCATATACAGGGATAGCATAGTGATAAAGTTCTGTTGCTCCTCCCCCAAACATAGTTGAAAATGCCGCAATCATAACAACCATAAATACTGGTGTTACATATGTTCCAGCTTCTTTAACTGTTCTAGCTCTAACAGATAACAGACAAATAAGTCCTACATATATACCAACAAGAGTAATCATAATAATCAATAACTGTATCAACTGAAAACTTGAAAATTGTAAAGCTCCAAGATTCATGTCTGCTCCACCAGTCAACATTTTTGATGAAAATGGCATTGAAGCTATTATGGCAGCAAATGAAACTATGGCACTTACAATAGCCACTATCCCTAGACCAATTACCTTTCCAAGGGCTATTGTCTCCCTCTTAACAGGTGTCAACAATAATGTAGCCATTGTTCCTCTTTCTTTTTCCCCTGCAATAGTATCCATACCTATACCCATTGCTCCAGAGAACAAAATAATCGCTATAAGCATAGGCAATATCATAGAAATTCCTTGACCCGATGCTTTTTTTTCATCAACAACGATTGATTCATTATAATTTCTATCAACATCAAATGCAACAACATTGTTTATATCACCAAATCTATTTGTCAAAATCTGAGTTTCATATTTATTTAAAGCATTATCAACAAATCTTGACCTGGATTCTTGAGAATATTCTTCAGATGGATTGTAAAATGTTTTTACCTCTGGTGGTAATTTGATGTTTTTATAATTATTGACCTTATCTAAAAATCCATCCTCGAACTGAACCATCATGTCAACTTCTCCATTTTTGATTTGTTCTTTTATTGATGTAGTATCCTCATTCATATCTATATAAGTAATATTCATATTCAACTCTTCTTCATTTACAACTTTTTGAAACTGTTCTGGAGCATTTTGAATGTATACTGTAGATGTGTGTTCTTCTATATCATCTATCATATTACTAAGCATACTTCCCATTATTGTATAAATCAGAAAAATACTAAGAGCTGGTAATATAAATGCTGAAAAAACTAATCTACGATCAGTAAAAACTCTTTTTAATTCTTTTTTCAATATATCTTTTAACATAATAATATCGTCCTTTCCTTACATATTTATTGATTAAAATAAATTAGATATCTAGACATTCTTAACAGCCTTCTTATATAATTCAAAGAATGCATCTTCTAGATTTTGTGTACTGGTATCATTTAGTACCTTTTCTATAGTACCCTCTATAACTTTTTTTCCATTAATAATAATAGCTACTCTATCACATAATTTACTAGCAACGGTCATAATATGTGTTGATATGATAACTAATTTTCCTCTTTCTCTTAGGGTTACTAGATATTCTTCAACTGCTCTTGCTGTAATGATATCTAATCCATTAGTTGGTTCATCGAATATAACAATATCAGGATCATGAACAACACTAACAGCAATAGAAAGTTTTTGTTTCATACCTGTTGATAATTCACTAATTTTTTTATCGGCAAACTTATTAATATTAAAATAATCAAAGAGTTCTTTTTTTCTTGAAATTATTTGTTCATTAGTCATTCCATGTAGTTTACCAAAAAACTCCATTGTATAATCAGGTGTAAAGTGTTCATCTAATTTTAATTCATTAGTCAGAAATCCTATTCTTTTTCTAACTTCTGAACTATCTTTTACAACATCATATCCATTAACATTTATAGAACCTTTAGTAGGTTTTAATAGGGTAACTATACTTCTTAGGGTTGTAGTCTTCCCCGCACCATTAGGTCCTAAAAGACCGAATATCTCACCTTGATTAGCAGTAAATGAAACATCATTGACAGCTATCTTAGTATTTTCTTTAGTTTTTAATTCTTTTTTCTGTTTACTATTAAGCTTATATATCTTGGTTAAATTTTTTACTTCTATCATATAACGAACCTCCTATACGTCTTTTTACTGTATATCTTGTATATGCACAGTATATATAGAAGTCTTTATTTTGTCAAGTTAAATTTATATAATAACTAAAATTTTTTAACTTAAAGAAGAATATCATTATTTATATTATAAGTTGATGTTGAAAAACTTATAGCAATAAAACAAAATTAGAAGAAATAATTAAAACTAAGGTAAAGACGAAGATTTTAAGAAAAGACATATTATTGATGATTTTGACAAATATACCTTATAATTGTAGCAAGATAGTGTATATCAAGAAAGAACAGCAGAAAATGAATAAGGCTGCAAATCCATTTAAATTAAATGGACTTGCAGCCTTATTATATTTATTTTAAGTAAAATACAAAATATTATAATTCTAAAAGTTGTTGGGTAAATTCATGTATATGGATAACTTTATCTGTAAGTCTTGACTCTTCTGCTGCAAATGCCATGACGTGACTTTGAACCGATATACTTGCTTCGGTTTTCCCTTTTAGCTTACCACTAGATTTTATAAGTTGAATATAATCCTCCATAAGACCTGTATCACCACCACCATGGCCACCTGCTTGAGCTGCTACATCAATCACTTCTACTTCTTCAGAAGGGAACCGCTTAATTCTTATTTCATTATAATCAAAATCGCCAGTTATTTCACCTTTTGTACCCATTATTTTGATGTGGCGACCACCATCTTTACAAAAAGCAGTCATGGTAAGATGAGCCGTTACGTTATTATCGAAGACCATATTAACCACTTGATGGTCCACAACATCGTTGTCACATTTATAAACACACCGACCATAAGGACCTTCTTCTAAAGCTTTTTTTCGGGCTTCATAGCTTGTATCTGGACTAATCGCCGAGACAGGCCAGTCTGTCTTATCACCAAGATAAATTTTTTCTGCATTATAAGGACATGTATCACCTATGGGACATCCATCAAGACAACGCTCAGGAGCACCTTTTGGTGCATTTTTTTCTTTGTAATAATCAAGAGAACCAAACGAAGAGATTTTCTTACAATGATTCCCCACTAACCATAAAAGAATATCCATATCATGACAACATTTTTGAAGAATCATTGGACTTTGTGTTTTGGAATTACCCCAATTACCTCGAACAAAACTATGGGATTGATGAATACGACCAACATATTCATTATGATTTATGGTCATAATGTCACCAATTACTTTTTCATCTATTAATTCCTTAATTTTTGAGAAAAAATTAGTATAACGTAAAACATGATAAACTGAAAATACTTTGTGGGAATATTGTTTTGCAAGTTCTCCAAGTAAAACACATTCCTTTGGGTTATTAGATAATGGTTTTTCTAATAAAATATGATAATCTTTTTCAAGTGCTAATTTAGTTGGGTCATAATGGGTATCATCCAGAGTACAAATAAAAGCTGCATCAGCTAATTTAGGTTTCTCAAGAAGGTCTTCCCATGTTTTAAAAGCCATATCCTCCGGTATATTATGAGCTTCTATAAATTGTTTTCTTTTTCTATCATTTGGTTCTGCTACTGCCACAAATTTTAAATCTTCTGGATGGTCTAATGCATATGCAGCAAGAACATCTTTTCCTCTTTGACCTGCGCCAATTAAAATCGCTGTTATGGGTTGCATGTGGTAACATCTCCTTTTCAATGAATCATAAAATTTACACATGATTTGTTGTTCTTTATAAGGCTATTATACGTTATGATATTCATTCAATCTTTACGATTTTAGACATATATTTTATTAATTTAGACATATCTATACATAAAAACATTGTAAAATAAAGATAGACCCTTCTTAACGGAGATGTTTAGGGGTCTATATATATTAAGTAACAAACTCAATCTGAATACAATACTTTACAAGTAAAATTTTAGTTAATAATATGGATAAACGCCACTAGAATTAATATATTGATTTTTTTACATTAAATTATAGAAAATTGTTTTTATACTTTTAAGTATTATGATATAATATATTTATGTATGCTATTTGCATATTACAATGAATTTTTAATTATTATTTATTCTTATTGTATTATTCAAACATAAGAACTGAACTTATTTTATATGATTGGGGGACTTTTTGTGATTGAAATCGTTGAAGTTACTTCTAAAAAAAGTTTAAAAGTTTTTGTAAAATTTCCTACTAAGCTGTATAAGAAATGCAGAAATTATATTCCATCACTTCTGGTAGATGAACTTAATACATTAAGAAAAGATAAAAATCCAGCAATGGATTTTTGTGAATCAAAGTATTGGCTAGCATATAAGGACGGTAAAGTTGTGGGAAGAATTGCTGGTATCATAAATTACGCCGCAATTGATCTATGGAATGAAAAAGCTGGTCGTTTTGGCTATATCGACTTCATTGAAGATATTGAAGTTGCAAAACTATTATTAGAAACAGCAGAGGAATGGCTTATCTCAAAAGGAATGACTAAGATTCAAGGTCCTCTTGGTTTTAGCGACTTTGATTTGGAAGGTATGCTTATTAAGGGTTTTGAATACTTAGGAACCATGACTACTATATATAATCATTCATACTATGTAGATTACTTGAAACAACTAGGTTACTCAAAGGATGTAGATTGGCTTGAATATGAGATAATAATTCCTGATAAAGTACCTGAGCCTGTTAAAATAGTGGCAGAACGTTCAATAAAAACTAATAATCTAAAAGTTTTAGAAGCAAAAAGTAAAAAAGACATTATTCCTTACATACCTCACCTATTCTCACTAATCAATTCAGCATTTAAGGAACTATATGAATTTACTCCTTTAACAGATAAACAGATCAAGTTATATACAAAACAATATATAAGTTTCATTAACCCTAATTTCGTAAAGTTTGTTCTAGATGAAAATGATGAATTAATTGCTTATGTCTTAGGTTTTCCTTCTCTTGCAAAAGCAATAAAAAAAGGTAAAGGACGTATTTTACCTTTTGGTTTCATATATCTATTGAAAGCTCTTAAATTAAATAAAAGGTTAGAAATTGTTCAGATAGCAGTTGATCCTAAGTTTCAGAATCGAGGAGTTAATGCTATATTATTCAGGGAACTTATTATATCTTGTAATAAAAAAGGTATACATTCTGCTGACCTTAATCCTCAACTTGAAAGTAATAAAAAAGTTCGTTCTCAATGGCAGAGATTCAAGCATAGACAGCATAAGGTTAGAACATCTTTTTATAAAGAGTTGGCATAAGAATAATATAATTGAATAAGTGGCGTATTTCCGCAGAGAAGGTACAGGGTAATATTACGTCAGCAGATTAAACGTCCGTGTTTAAAACTGCTGAACTCGCCGTCCATGGCTCGCTGCTCCATATTACCCTATACCTTCTCTGCTTGGCTCGTTCTTATTTTAGCTTGATGGTTATCAATATATGTCTTTGTTTATGAACTATTTACCGTATAATAATTATCTGTTACTTTTTGATATCATTATATCTAGTATCATCTTGTCTGTTTCTTCCATTCCTTTTGAGCCTATGCAGGTTAGATTTTTGATGCAGGTTTCTATGTTTTCATCGATGATACCTTCGGTTTTGGTTATTTCAATATCTCCAAGAGAAAGTATGGTTGCATTGAATGAAGCCTCCACTACAGTAGCTACTTTTAAGGCACAACCTGTCTTTGCTCCGTCACATATCATTCCGCTTACATCACCGATCATATTTTTAATGGTTGATTTGATATTATGTATATCGCCGCCTAGAAGGTATGTCATACCACAGCCAGCTCCAATACCTGCTACGATTACTCCACATAAAGCAGATAGTTTTCCGAGATTGGTTTTAATATGTATTGCTACTAGATTACTAAGAATCAAAGCTCTTGCTAATTCTTCTTCGCTTTTATGTAACCATTCTGCTACAGCTACTACTGGTAAAGTAGCAGTTATTCCTTGATTACCACTTCCTGAATTGGTCATAACAGGGAGTGGACATCCTGCCATTCTGGCATCAGATGCAGCTGCTGATAACCTGATGGCGTAGTTTTTCATATCATCAGCAATCAACTTGTTCTGGATATTTTTTTCTATGGTTTTTCCTACTTTTAGTCCATATTCTTTGTTCAAGCCTTCAAGTGCTATTTTTTTATTCATTATGGCACCTTCAAGTATAAACTTTATTTCGTCAAATGGTGTATTCAGTACAAATCTGTAAATACTGTCAATACAAATGGCTACTTTATAGTCTTCTACTTCAACTACTTCAGATAATTTATCCATGAGAACATCATCATTGTAAGATATGAATACTATATCAGTATGACCACCTTGGATTATTACATGAGCTTGATTACTTTTGCCGATTACAGTTGCATCAATATACAACTTACAATCTTTATCTGCAACTTCTATTTTAATTCTATTTTCATCTATAATGTTGTTAGCCTGATTCACATGAGTTTCTTTTACTTTAGATAACACTTCAAGCCCTAATTTGGATTCACCCACAATAGCACCAAGAGCAGCGGCTATATGAATACCAACTTGACTTGTTCCTGGTATACCTACACCCATGGCATTTTTAATGATATTAGGACTTAACAATAGTTCAATTTCTTCTACATCTTCATCTAATACTTCTTTTGCTTTTGCAACACAAAGTGCTATAGCTATTGGTTCAGTACAACCTGTAGCTGGCTTTACTTCTTTATTTATTAAATCTATAAACGATTGAACATTGCACATAAATTAGCCTCACCTTTCATATAATCATCATTATTATTGTACAATAGAAGATACAATAATTACAGTTTTTTAGACTAGATAGGCTAATAAACTTATTTATTAAACCAAAATACAATAAAATCATAGAAATGTAAAGCATTATTTTCACTTTTGTCCCTTATAAACTTAATAAACAAATGTCTATGGTTGAATTATGCATTAATGATATCATATAGACATTTTCTGAATTTATCCACATTTCCATCAAAAAGCACAAGATTTATCCCCATTCTCTCGGCTCTTTCATCCACATATTGACCTTTTGAAGGTTTTGTTGCTACTAGAATCTTCTTAACAGTGGAACCCCCTAGCTGTTCTGCATAGATATCCAGTTCGTTAAGGGCTCCACTATTATATCTTTTGGTATCTTTACAAGATATGCATATTAAAGACGATCCAGCAACTGCTATAACATCCATTTCATTCTCAACTTCAATCTTATCCTCATCCCACAGGAATCTAACCCCTGTTCTCACATCACACACTTTACTGTTTTCTTTAATAATATTATAAGTAAAATGTTCTAGCCAGACTCCAGATAATATATAATTCCTGATATCTTCATTTTTAAATACTATTATTATATTGTTTGCATTTTCTCTAATACTTCTAACACAATTAATACTGAAAAACTTGTTGAATAAATCTTTGATATCTTGATTATTTTCAGGTGACTTGGTGACTATGCTGTCATCAGATTGACTGACCAGATTATTTCTTATATAATCTCTAGTTCTAATCCACAAATTGTAGTTATCAAGTATAATATCAAGCATATTATTATAATCTTCAATTATATAATCAAAGGTCTCATCCGTAACGATTTTACCTCCTGTAATAGAAACATAATCTTTGACACGGAAATTTATATTATCATAATTTATTACTTTAATACCTTTTTTTGTTAGCTTATAAACCTTTTCTTCTCCAATATCCATATATATCAAATTAATATCATGATCAATCATTGCTTGATGTGCAATAACAGCTGATAGATTATCTCCAGATGAAATATTGATTATTGTGTCTTGTTCAATATGATTATCAATTATTTTTTTTAACTGTAAAGGATTAGTATAACTTTTTTCTATTATCCTAGTACTATCTAACTGCTTGCTCAGGAATCTTCGCATATCAGTTAGTACATCAACCGAAGCCTTACTTTCATTAGCAATATTAATAACTTTCCCCGGTTTTATGAATTTAGAAATATAGGCTACATCATCATTAAAATCATCTAATATATTAATCAGCGTATTACATTTCATGTTTTTCACAACCTTTGATATTATTTTACTTATTATATCATTTTTTTACTTTTTATTCTATCTGCCATAATAAAGAGACCGTTCCCAGCTAGAATAAAAACCATAGGCATCACTACATATTTGTATCTGAAACTTATTTCAATCAAGAAGTGTACCCCTGTATAAATGGTTAATACATAATATAATAAGTATACATAACCTGTTTTATCAGCTCTATAATATCTTATAAGTCCATATAAAACAAAACCTATTATTAACGTATAGAAGATTTTCTCAAATTCCTGTACCTGTCTGTATATATAGTCAAAGCTTATTCCTGCTTTTTTTATGTCTTTGCCTAATAGATGTGGAAAAGTAAATACACCTAATTCAAAATCTCCCCACATATACCTGACTTTTTTGACCATCAAGGATAACATTCTTGTTGGAGATATTAATAGACGCTCTTTTATCAATTCTTTTTCTTTCGATAATAAATTTTCATCAATAGGAACATCATACAACATCAATGTCTTAGCATCTTCTTCTGAAAAACGGCCTGACGTCTTCTCGTTCAATCCTGTAACGAATTTCCAATAAGGATTATTGTTTTTAAGTCCGTTATCAGTTACACCTGTTGCAATACTTAAACTCCAAATGCTATAGAATATTATAAGATAAGATATAAGACATACTCCAAAATGTTTGAGATTTATCTCTTCACTTTGCCTATAATAACTAAAAATACTCATGATGAAAATAGCAATTATAAAAACTATTCCTATAGGACGTAGTGAATTACCTATTGCAGTGAATACCCCTGCAAGAATCCATTTTTTATAACTGTTCTGGCACTTAACAATGCAGTATAATGCTATATAATAAAATAGTGTAGCTATATGCTGGTTAGTAAGTACTGGCGCCATAAAAAATATTGGAATATAGACGGCATGCAAAACTCCAGCAACCCTGCCTGCAAACTCATTAAATATAATCTTGCCTATTCTATAAACCAAATAATTAGTACAAGCAATAAAAAAACAATTAAAAATTTTTAATAGAAATACGCTTTCACCGAATATCTTAATGATTAATCCCTGGTAAACTGCAAATATGGTCTGATATGGAAAAAACGAGAAGTACTGAAACTCTTTGAATGAGTAATCGTCAATAGCAAATAACCTTGCAGCTCTTAACATTACCTCAAAATCTGATATTGGTGGAGTTCTTACAATTATAATCATAGCAAGCTTAGTTACCAATGAGAATATAAATAGCAATAACCCAAAATAAGGAATTCTTATTCTAATAATAAAATAAAGAATCAAGAAAAGAATACACACAGGAATAATATAGAGAATGTTTAATTTCTCTACATAGATAAAATATATATTTATAATAAATACTAGTCCAAAGAAAAGTATCATATACACATCAAATATTTTCTGTAACCTTTTCAAATCTAACACCTCTTAATATTATGTTATACTTTAGTACTCTCATATTTATTGATGAAATACAAAGGTCTATTCTTAGTTTCATTGAAAATCCTACCAACATATTCACCTAATACTCCTATGCTAACTAATTGAATACTGCCAATAAATAACATAATACTAATAAGGGATGCATATCCAGGTAATTCAATCCCAATAATTAACGTTCTAATAACAATATATATCATATATATGAACGCACCAATACCTGTGATGCTTCCTATAAATGTGGCTATTCTAAGAGGCATGATTGTAAATGTAGTTATACCCTCAATAGCTAGTCCCATCAACTTACAATAATTCCACTTGGTTTTTCCTGCTGCCCTTTCATCTCTATCAAATAGGATTTCTTTCTTATTGAAGCCTATTAAACTGAACAATCCCTTTGTATATCTTCCAGTTTCCTTGAATTGCTTTAGAGCATCAACAGCTTGCCGATTAAGTAAACGGAAATCACCTGTATCTTCTTGAATTTCAACTTTTGCTAATTTTCCTAATAATCTATAAAAACAATGCGCAGTGAATTTTTTCATGAAGCTTTCACCTTTTCTGCTGGACCTCTTAGCATAGACATCATCATACCCTGCTTCCCATTCTTTTATCATCACTGGTATAAGTCTTGGAGGATCTTGTAAATCAACATCCATTATGATAACTGCATCCCCAGAAGCATAATCAAGCCCAGCAGCCATGGCTATTTCTTTTCCGTAATTTCTTGATAAGTCTACATATGCAACCCTGCTATCTCGTAATCTCAAGGATGTTATTTTGGCTAAAGTTCTATCTTTACTACCATCATTAATAAATAAAAGTTCAAATCTATAATCTATACTATTAATTACTTTTATCACTTCATCATAAAAGATGTCAATTACTTCTTCTTCGTTATAGCATGGTACCAATATGGTTATGATCTTCAATTTTCTGCCTCCTAAATACGAATTTTATGTAATCTAAAACTTAAAAAGTTAATATTTTAATGCTTATAAAGTCCATAATAGTATTTTTCAATATGGATAATATTATACATTTTAGTAAAGCTTTCTAGTTATTACATCACATTATAGAGGGGTAGTTTTTCTAAGATTTATGAAAGATATGTCTAAGTTGTATAATAGAAAAAATCAAACCACTAAAATATATTTTAAATTAGTGGTCTGTACAAAGATATTGTAGAGAATAATAAAATTATAGTCCTATACGATTGGAGATGGCAATTTCCCCGAAAAATCAAGTAATTTTATCCACGTAGGCATATCCACCTTTCCAGTCATTGGGAGATTGGCAATATATTGAAAATTTTTTACAGCATCTACTGTTTTTTTACCGAATATTCCATCTTCCTCCAATTTGTTAATTGTAGGATAATTATTGGATATGATATTCAGCATTTGCTGTAGTTGTTTTACAAGGGGACGAGGTTTTGTGGTTATTCCTTCAACTAAGTCACCCACAGGATAATCAAGGGCTACTCCTTTTTCAACAAAAGTATCTTCTCCATAAAAATATCTTAATATCTCCATTAGGCTTGCTCCTTCTTGTGCCATTTCATTTGCTTTATTTTGTACCATACAATATTTACTTGTACTTGGACAATCCCAAGCTCTATATTCATATAATTGCATATCGTTAGGCAATACCTTTCTTAGATATTCACTAAATAAATTATAAGCAATATGTCTTACCCTTGGGTTATATTGACTAGCTATTATCTCTGGATCATAATCTTGGTCAGCTGTTGAACTTGTAATATCATAATCCTTATCTTTATTTTCAATATATAGTTTAAATAATGCAAATGATATTATAGCTAGTATATTTGCTTTTATAGCATTATCGTGCCAATCTTTTCCAACTTCATTATCAGCAACGTTAGCTATATAGTCAATAAAGGGGACTTTAAGATTTTTATTGTTAATAACATCATATACAGTAAATATCATAGGAATCTTAAATGGGTGTTTCTTATTAGATTCATTGGATTGAATATCAGATTTCATCAAGGTATCTAATTCTTTATGTTGTTTGAATTTCTTATCAATGATAATAGGTTCTCTTATAGGTCCTCTGAAAGGAGCACGAAATCTAATACCTTGAGGTGGGAAATTTGTTTCTACAATGTTGGGTTGATCTTCATAAACTTTAATATTTTCAAGATTTATTGTATACTCTCCATATTTTATTTCTGCATTATAGTGATTAGAAGGTTTTAAGAATATTTCTTTAGTTTTACCTAATTCATCTGTCTCTACAACGCTAAGTATATTACCATCATTATCTTTTACTGTTATTGTTGCACCTTTTATCGGTTGTATGGTCTTATCAGAACTTCTTGTACGTGACTGAAATATCAAGGAACCTTCATTGGTTGAATTGTTTTCAACGTAGTAACAATTATTCATATTTACGCCTGATTATTAATTATTAGTATATTATATTCTTAATATAATAAGATAGTTATCTTCTTGATATAAATTAATTAACTGCCTTACATTCTTATAAGACAGCTTCTACTTTATTTTATTCCAACCAATTAACCTTATAATCTTTATCAAACCCTAGATACAGGTCATAATAATGTGAATAATATTTATTATGATAAGGCATTACCCAGCCGTATGTCTCTTTAGGCAATTTCTTTTGATTAATAAGTCCTTCTTTATTTTCTTCTATAAATTTCTTTGCATATTCAATGTTTTTATCATACACTATTGCATTATCAGCATATCCCTTAATAGTAGGTATCATAATAGTAAATGAAACCAATGCAACAGTTAAATAACCAATTGCGATACCTAACTTCTTATATTTCACTTTGTTGTATTTGCCCTTATTAGCAGCCACTAACATATATGCAGTAATAGGAATAGGCAGTAGCCAAGGCAAATTGAACACTATACAGCCTAGACATCCACATATGGCTGAAATACCATACTTATTCAGTCTTGGTATTATACTTGCACTGTATAAAGCCAGCATGAATATAGGATATACAAGATTTCGTGGTCCAAAAACAGGTGATATAATCATCATAAATTGAGCACCAAAGGCTAGTATAACTGCTATGATAGGGAGTGCATTATTAGTGATGAACTTATTTTTATATACTAATATTCCTGCATATATCAATGTATATAAATAACCTAAACCAATAAATGCTTCAATACCAAATCTTCCTAGAATACCATAATAATTAAGGACTTTTCCTGTTAGTGTCTGTAATAATAAACCTATACATGCACTACCACCTAAAATTACAGCAAGATTTTTTGTCCACCTATACTTGTCCGATATGCTTTTTCCGTATTTGCCTATAACCCCAAAAGAAGCTATTATGGCTAACGCATGATAAGGTAACATGATTTTTGAAAACATGAAGTAGTCACCTTGTTTAATTAGATTATGTTTAATTAAAGGTAAGAAACCTTCTACAGGGGACTCTTCAATGGAGGCACGTAAAAATACAGCTGGTGAACAAATAACAGACAACATTCCTAATGCCACTACTATCAATGTCAATATTTCCATCTTATTAATTTTATTTTTTCTTATGATTCTTTTTTCCAATAGCATAAGTAAAGTCAATCCAAAAGTCATGACACTTGCTTGCTCAACAGTTGCCGCAGCCATGAAGCCTATTATTGGAATATACCATTTCATTTTGTTAGTATATGTAGAACGGCTCAACAAGTACCAATAAACCAGCAACATGAAAATAGGATAAACATAATTAAATGAACCTGTAAGCCAGTAAACACTTTGTCTTGTTAGATTAGGGTCCAACAAGAAAATAGTTACTGCCATAATAACTGCTGAATAACCTATCAAAGATTTTTTTTCTTTTTCAATTCCCATACAAATCTTTGCTCCAAAGAAAACTATTCCTGCCAGCATCAAAGAGTTACAAATAGCCCAGAAATATTGATTTATCCCTAAAAAAACAGTTACAAGCAAATGTACTATTGCTCTACCATTTGCTCTCATATAATGGTCTAAATGTCTAGATACAAAATAGTCAAAATCTATGCGGGTAAAACATGCATAGAAAAAATCATCTCCATATAACCTAACGTTGATATTAACTATAGCAGTTACTATAAAAGTTAATAACGTTATAAATATTAATCCGTATTTATTCCAAAAACTTTTATTAATATCCTTCAATTTATTTATCTCCTTAATCTAAAATCATGTTCTGAATACCAGGAATTGTGAAAACAGGTAATTAAGTATAAGTACTAATACGCTTATGATTATTTTTGATATCATAGCTTCTATTCTCAAAGATGTAAGTATAAATACTCCTCCTATTTCAATTACCATAGTTATACCCCTAGATGAAAAGAAACTAAACGCTTCAATTACAAGGTCCTTGGTAGTACGGCATTTGCTTCTAAAAACAAATATCTTGTTAGTAACATAAGCAAATATAACTGCACAAATAACTGATATTATATTTGCTATATTAGGGTTCATATTAACTGGATAGGCTAGAAGCCAGAACACTCCAAAGCTGACAAAAGTAGTCAAGCCACCAATAAATACATACCTAAAAATCTTCTGAAATTGTTCATTATGCATTATTTCTTTTATATAATCAATTAGTCTTTTTATCATATGATTTTCCTGTCCTTCTTAATACCTCTGCTAAGGTTCTGAGATACAATATATCTAGGTCTACCTTTTACTTCATCGTAAATACGTGATATATATACACCTATCATCCCTAATGACAACATAATCACAGATCCAGTAAAAAGTATCAGTAATATGACTGTTGAAAATCCACTGACAGCATTACCTGAAAAATAATTAACTAAGGTTTGAATACCTAAAATTACAGCAAACAATAGAAAAATAGCACCACCAAAAAAAGTTAGGTACAAAGGTTTGCTTGTGTGAGAAAGTATAGCATTAAAAGCTAGTTTCATTAATTTAAAAAGAGAAAAGCTTGACTCTCCTTCCATTCTCTCTTCCACTGTAAAGAAATAATTAGTTCTTTCAAAACCAACCCAGTCAATTAACCCTCTAAAGAATAGATTGCTCTCTCTAAACTGTCTGATTGTATCTACTACACTACGGTCAATCAATTTGAAATCCGAAGAATCATTAAGGTCAAGACCTGTAGTTTTCTTTAATATCTTATAGAATCCTTTTGCAAAGAATCTATAAAGAAAATTTTCTTTTCCTCTTTGTTGCTTAACTCCATCAACAATATTTACCTGTGACCTATCCATAAGTAAAAGCATGTCCTTTACACATTTTGGCGGATGTTGCAAATCAGAATCCATAATAAGATATCTCTCTGCATCTATATTATCCAAACCAGCACAAATAGCCATCTCTTTACCAAAATTTCTGGCAAATCTAATGGCTGATACATTGCTGTATTCTTTTTGCAACTTACTTATTTCAAGCCATGTAGTATCTGACGATCCATCATCAACTATGATATATTGGCATGAAATATCATCTTGTAAAAATGTGTCATAGATGACAGCAAAATTCTTACATATCGCCTGAGCTTCATTATAGACAGGTATAACAACTGCAAGCTCCACTTATAACCACTCCTTAAACATATAAATACTCCCTATGGTTGAAATATTTTTCAATATTTAACCAATACTAGTATACACTTTAATATATCAATTATCAATATTTTTATATTGCTACATATTATAACAAAACTATTCATTTTTGTATATACATACAAGGCACAACCCCTATATCAGTTATTACAGCCTCTTTATGATATACAAATCCATCTTGACCAACTACTCTAACAAATCTAGGATTAGTATATGGTGTTCTAAGCCAGTAACTGTTACCTTTCCTTTTATTTATTACATACTTGTCAAAATCTTCCACACTTAACATGAATACCTTTTCCCTATTTACATTTCCATAGGCTATGTCAGCATTTTGGATTACGTAACCTGGTATACAGTACCAATAGTGTGGTTGTTCTCCTGTCTGTATCAATGATTTTTTATCTGGTGATAGAATTGTTTTTAAAGGTAATTCTATGATTTTATCTTTTTGTTCATTAGTGAACCCTGATAAAAATCCATTATCAGTTTCTTTATTAAGCCATTTTCTAATATCAGAATCTATCCATAGGTTAGAGTTATCTACATCAAAATATCTACAATCAATTATATCCTTAGAAGCTACAAAGTAGTATTCATCTGTTTCTTCAAGAACCTCCCAGACAATATCATCATCTTTATATTTTCCAAAAACAATAATATTGTTTTTATAACTGCTATTTATTGAGATTATTAATACTATGATGCATACCAGAGTACTAATAATTCCAATAGCTATTTTGAATTCCCCTATTTCTATTAGTTTACATAAGTCCATGAAAATCAATATTATCATCATATCCAATAATACATTGAATAAAAACATATGCTTAATAAGGTCAGCTTCGCCATTACCTATAACAGGTAGAATGAACTGGCTGCCTGTAAATATTAATATAATCATTCTAAATAGCAACAAAAGACTAAACTGGCTTATATCAATTGTTTTCTTACATTTTATTAATGCAGCTAGACTTGTTATTATAAAACTCAAGAATATAAGAATTATTATCCAGAGAACAAAATAATAGGTTAGCTTTCTTATTCGTTCCCATAAATTGAAACGTTCATCAAATTTCAGTGCCTCATCCTTCTTAGTATAATTACCTAAGTACGGTGGTCTTAATACAGCACTTGAAGCAGCAGATATTTTAATTTTTTCCAATAATCTATTTAAGTGAGCTAGGTAATAAACGGTTATTTTTAGTGGAGTTGCTTTTTCATATACTTCTTCTTTGAAATCTTCGCTATACATATCATAACCCTTGTGATCCATATATCCATTGGTACCTTGCAAGCATAGATATTTTTCATCTATGCCAAGATATTTCAAGTCTTCCTCTGGTTCTCCTGAGTCCTTTAGAACACCATAAAAAAGCGAATGGTATCTATTTACATCACACATCCACTTAGGCACAGACACATAATAATAGATTGAAGTGATTAACATGCACAAACTACCTATAATTATGACTAATCTGATTTTATTATCTTTTTTATAATAGAATAGGAACCCAGATAAAATAATCATTATAAGACCTAGAGGTATATTAGCTACTTTAGCACCTATAAAGATACAACCTGAAATAAGATTAACAATAAATAATAGAATTCTATCTTCATTATTATAAATAATCAGCAGTAAGCTCCCAATATATAATAATATAGACACAAGTATTAAAGGCTCCCCGTAAAATGAATTAAAATATACCAAATACCCTTTATCAAAATAGATAAATATAGTGAGCAGGAAAAGGATACTTTTTGAGATTATATTTTTTACAGGAAAACTTACCACAAATAAAACTATAGCTAAACTGAATATTACTAAATACAGTATAGATAAAGCCCTTATATCAAAATCTATGATTTTTCCATATTTATAATATTTGACGAATCCATTAATTAGTTGAGCACATTTAATTAGCAACGTATGTGTAGATTCATACCCACTTATATTCTTAATATTTGGATTGATTATAAACCTAATATGTTTTAATAGATTATTGAATTCTCTCACGTATACAAAATCTTGTTGAGTGTAAAAGAATTTGTTAGCTTCATCACTAGATAAACCTTCCGGCTGTATAACTCTATAAAAATCACAGTTATCAGCCAAACCTACTGTTGTTGGATAGTTTATTAGGAGATATCCTATTATTACTAAGATAATAATGAGTATCAGATATAATTTATTCTTCTTCATTGGAAATACCTAACTCTCTTTTGTTAATACAATCATTATTCCACACTAATTTACTTTTTGTGGATTAACCTTATAGTAACAAAAATATTTATTAGATTTATTTCCAAAATATATCCAACTTAATAAATCTTTTCTAATTTCTCCCACATTTCAGGCTTGACCTTTTTTATGTTGACTATCTTGAAGTTCTTATCTACAAAAGTATGCTTGGTACTACCCTTTGCAATAATCTTATTATCTTCCTCTCTTACCACATGGTAATTGAAAACCATTTTGACTGGATTCATTTCTTCTATCCAGACCTTTATAATAAGTTCATCCTCATATTTGGCGCCATCTATATATTTACACCATGATTCTAATACAGGCATCATGATACCTTCTTCTTCCATTCCTCCATAAGTCATTCCTATTTTAGTTATATATTCCCCTCTTGCCATCTCGAACCAAGGGTAATATTTTGAATGATGTACAACCCCCATCTGGTCTGTTTCAACATATCTTACTTTTAATTTTGTTTCATGAATATCCATAATTAAACCTCCTATTTTTTTATTAGATTATTTGGAATATCAAAGACTCTATAGTAGTATATACTCCCTTAAGTATAGCTGATCAACGATAAGTATTTTTTTTATGTTTTATTTTTTACATAAATAATCATCTACATCCATTATACATAAACTGTTTAGTATTTTCATTATACTTTTTACTATATTTTATATTTAAGGTACTCTTTAGATCCTAGAAAGGTAAAATAGCTATAATACAGTTAGATCAAAATATAATCTTTCCACTCTGTTAATAGCAGTATATTTTATAACTGCATGGTTTCTAAATTTTCTAACTTACTAACCAAAACCATTTACTTACCCAGTACATTGGTTTAAAATATAAATAATAATAATAACAATAAACGAGGTAATAAATATGGTTAGTAAAATACTACTAGTAGAAGATGATATATCAATTAGTGATATGGTAAGGAATTATCTTACCAAGGAAGGCTTTGAGGTAACAACAGCTTTTGATGGAGAAGAAGGTATAAATATATTCATAAAAAATGATTTTGATTTGATCCTCCTTGATTTAATGCTTCCAAAAC
Source organism: Vallitalea maricola (assembly GCF_036985595.1). Lineage (NCBI taxonomy): Bacteria > Bacillati > Bacillota > Clostridia > Lachnospirales > Vallitaleaceae > Vallitalea > Vallitalea maricola. Next base: position 28,779 of record NZ_BTPU01000008.1, read on the forward strand.
TTGATGGAATGGAATTCATAAAAATAGTCAGAGAAAATAATCTTATCCCTATTTTAATTATGTCCGCAAAAGATACAGATGTTGATAAAGCATTAGGACTAGGTTTTGGTGCGGATGATTATATTTCCAAGCCTTTTTCCATGATTGAACTATCAGCTAGAATAAAAGCCCTTATAAGACGTGCAACCAAGTATTCTTCTACTTTGAATAAAGAGAAAAACAATACAATTATCATTAATAATCTATCTATTGATTTAGATAATTTTTCAGTAACAAAAGACTCTACCAAATTAAATCTGACTTCAAAAGAATTCAGTATTCTGAAATTATTTGTAACCAATCCAAAGAGAGTTTTTACTAAAGCACAAATATATTCTATTATCTGGGAAGATGAATATTATGGCGATGATAATGTTATTAATGTACATATAAGAAGACTACGGGAGAAAATAGAAGATACTCCTTCAAAACCCAAATTAATTAAAACCATATGGGGTATAGGCTATAAGTTAGGAGAGTTTTAAATGATTATAATATTGCTGATAGTTATTCTAGTTCTGATATTAATAATTTTTTTACAGCTTTATTCTATAAGAAAACGAAACCAGAATCTTAAATATATGCATAAACAAATAAATGATATAATTTCCAATAAAACCAACGAAAAACTATTGGTCTTCACAGATGATAAGTACCTTATACCAATTTTGATAGAAATCAATAATTTATTGACTTATAATCAATTATCAACTGCTAAACATATGAAAATGGAAAATTCAATGAAAAAAATGCTTTCTAACATTTCACATGATTTGAAAACTCCTCTTACTGTTATATTAGGATATATAGAAACATTACAAGTAGATTCTTCTTTGGATAACGAAGAAAGAAAGCAATTACTTTTAAAAATGCAGGAAAAAACACTAGAACTAATAACTCTTATTAATAAATTTTTTGATTTAGCTAAACTTGAATCTGGAGATAAAAAAATACCTCTTAAAAAAATAAATCTCAATGAGGTTTGCAGGAAAAATATATTGTCCTATTATGATATATTAAGTAACAAAGGGATTGATGTTGATATAAATATTCCAGATGATAATATTTATATTCTTGGAAACGGAGAAGCTTTGGATAGGATATTGAATAATTTAATATCTAATGGAATTAAATATGGTGCTGATGGTAATATTATTGGGTTCAACCTAAGAACGGATCTAGAATTTGTCTATGTTGAAATTTGGGACAAAGGTAAAGGTATTAGTGAATTACATAAAGATAGAGTTTTTGAAAGATTATATACCCTTGAAGACTCTAGAAACAAATCTTTTCAAGGTAGCGGTTTAGGTCTTACTATAACCAAAAGACTTGTTGAGAAATTGGGTGGTGAGATTTTCCTTTACAGTAAACCTAATGATAAAACAATATTTACATTAAAATTCAAGCAAATCGTTAACCAATTATATTAATGATATTCTTTCTAATTGTCTTGGATACAACTTAAGAAATTTGTAAGGATTGCTTAAGTAAAACGAAAGCTTTATTCTATATACTTTTTCTCATAGAAGTAATAACGGAAGGAGAATATCGATGACGTACATATTAAAAACCAATAATTTAACTAAAGTATTTGATGGTGTTGAAGTTGTCTCTAATGTAAGTATGAATATTAAAAAAGGTGAGATATATGGATTCTTAGGACCTAACGGTGCCGGCAAAACTACTGTAATGAAATTAGTGACTAATCTGATAAAACCAACAAGTGGTGAAATAGAGATTTTTGGTGATAAACTTACAATAAAATCCTATGAAGTTTTAAAAAGAATGGGTACCATAATTGAAACACCTGTATTCTATGACCGACTTACAGCAAGAGAAAATTTGGAATTACATTGTGATTATATGGGATTTTATAATAAAGTGGCTATTGACGAAGCACTTTCACTTGTAAATCTAATCAATATAGATGAAAAGAATGTAAAGAACTTCTCACTAGGTATGAAACAGAGATTAGCGATAGCTAGAGCTATCATAACTAAACCTGAATTTCTAATATTAGATGAACCAATCAATGGACTAGATCCAATAGGTATAAAAGAAATGAGAGACTTATTTATTATGCTATCCAGGGAATATGGTATTTCCATATTGATATCCAGCCACATATTAAGTGAGATAGAACATATTGCAGATACTATAGGTGTTATTAAAAATGGTATGTTGAAAAGAGAAGTATCCATGGAAACTATTAGAAAAAATAATACAGAATATATAGAAATAATAACCTCAGATTGTGATAAGGCGGCATTTGTTCTTGATAATAGAATCAATATATCTAATTTTAAGGTATTGGATAATAGAACTATAAGAATATATGATACCCATAAGACTCAAAATGAGATTACCAAATCACTTATTCTCCATGATATAGCAATTGATTCTATAAACAAACAGCAAAGTTCTCTCGAAGAATATTTCTTAGATATTATAAATGGAGGTATGATAAATGAGTAATCTGATAAAATTGGAATTCAAGAAATTTTATATTAGAAAAAATGTATTTGCTACATTAATCTGTAATATTTGTATTCTAGGTTTTCTATGCTTAATATACTTTACTGGTCGTGCAGAAAATGATATGGCTTTTACTGATTATGATGGTCTTATTTCATTTTTAACAACTTTTGTTAATGTTACTTATTTGATATTTGCAGGATTTCTTATATCAAAATTTATTATAGAGGAATATAAGTCCAAAACCATTTTACAGTTATTTAGTTATCCAATCAGTAGAAAGAAAATTATAATTTCTAAAATATGTATTATAGCAGGGTTTACTTTCATTTTTACAATTATATCTAACATAATGTTGTTCTGGAGTTTTTACTTGGTACAGGCACTAACAAATACAGTTTTAGAAGATATTAACATGACTATTGTTTTTTCTCATCTGATATCAACATTTACTAGTGCTCTAGGTAATTCAATGATAGGTCTAATCCCTTTATATTTTGGTATGCGAAAAAAATCAGTACCTATTACTATATTAAGTTCTTTTATTGTAGCTTGTATTTTAAATTCTTCTAGTAATGGATTTACATTATCATCTATTATTGTTATACCTATAATATTCTGCTTAATTGGTATTTTTATAGTATATATTTCTATCAAGGACATAGACAGTAAGGATATTACAATATAATTTGCATTAGGAATAAGAATAACGCTACTAAATAAATATACCTGTATATATTGACTTCACATTTATGATAAAGTAAAATTGTATCTATATTAGTTGAATTAAATAATTGCTATAGAACCAGCAATTATTTAGTCATTCAACTTATAAAATAAAAGAAAATATATTGAGCTTATTCAAGTGGGGCGTATAGATGTTTAAGTTCAATATAAAATAAGTTTTATCATAATGAGAGGTGGAAAATATGAATAATAATAAATCAGATAGTGTATTGCTTGATGGAGTCAGGTCTGCATTAATAGCTTTTTTAATTACTTTAGGGTTATCTTTATTAATATCAATAATTTTTAATATCTCCTTTTTTGAAGATTTCAATAATCTTATGTCAGGGAATTTAGGTGGCGACAAAGGAGCTACAGCAACTAGTATAGTAAGAATAACTGTAATGATATTCAACTTTTCATTATTTAACACTGTAGGTACTATTAAATTCGGAATTTTAATTTTTATTTTTATACCTGTTATAGCTTTTTGGTTAGCTAATAAGCAAATTGATAGAAAAGGAAATATGAATTCATCTAATATTATTGTTTATGTAATAAGTTCCTTCATATTTGCTTTGTTACAATTTTTTATTTCCTTAATTACTAAGGGAGATCTAGTAGAAGGTATACCAATTAATTTTGCTACTTTTAGTAATCTATTAACTACTTTTATTTTAAGTTTACTGCTTCAGCTTTTTATAAAGCTTAATTATAAAAGTGATTCTAAAAATGGTGGAATCAACGCTTTTAAGAATACTTATAGAATAATGGGATTAATAGGAATTGTTATCATATTAACAGGTCTTATTTTGGGATTTGGTAACTATAGTAAGCATGGTATATTGATAATTATTGCAATCATACTTATGTTGCCTAATATGATTGCTTATAGTTTCTTTTATATGATAGGTCTTACAATGGAATTTAACGATAAGCTTCAAGAAGCTTTGAGTAAATATATTAATATTGATTTAACTTTTGAAAACAATATGTATATCAGATACTTAGCAATCATCATTTTTGTTTTGATTGTTGCCTATATTGTGTACAAAATGGATAAAGAAAAGTTAATAAGAAATGCTATCATATATTCAGTTTCACTAGGTCTTTTTATGGGAACTCTAGGATATTGTTCAAGTATTAATTTTATTGATATTGATTTTATTGGTAGTATTGAATTTAGTGTCAGCAGCATTTTATTATCAGCTTTTATACCTTTCGTAACTGTGTGGATTATAGTTTTAATATATTATTTGATTAAAAAGGTTAAAGATGTTATTAAGGAATAATAACACACCTTGACAAAAATGATATTCTACATTAGAATCATATAATAAATAGTAATAAAACTTAATTACCGATATTTGATGTTGAAGAGAACTAGTAAATATTGATGTATCATTTCAGAGAGGGAGTTATAGCTGTGAAACTTCTATGAGACCAATATTGAACCTATCTTGGAATTCTGTATGAAAATGCAGCGGTTGCCTTCCGTTATAAGGTCACGAGATAATAATTATATTTTTTGATTATTAACTAGGGTGGTACCACGAATACAACTTCGTCCCTTTCGGGATGGAGTTTTTTTAATATATAGATATAGAAGGAGAGTGAAACTATGGCTAAGAAAGATAAGTTTGTAGAAGCAATTACATCAATGGATGAAGATTTTGCTAAATGGTATACTGATGTAGTTAAAAAAGCTGAGCTAGTTGATTATTCAAGTGTTAGAGGATGTATGGTTATAAAGCCTTATGGTTATGCCATATGGGAATTACTTCAAAGACAATTAGATGACAGATTCAAGGCAACTGGACATGAGAATGTTTATATGCCAATGTTCATACCAGAAAGTTTACTTGAAAAAGAAAAGGATCATGTAGAAGGTTTTGCTCCAGAAGTAGCTTGGGTTACACATGGAGGAACAGAAAAATTAACTGAAAGATTATGTGTAAGACCAACTTCAGAAACATTATTCTGTGAGCATTATTCTAATGAAATTCAATCCTATAGGGATTTACCTAAGCTATACAATCAATGGTGTTCTGTAGTTAGATGGGAAAAGACTACAAGACCATTCCTACGTTCATTAGAATTCTTATGGCAGGAAGGTCATACAGCTCATGCTACAGCTGATGAGGCAATGGAAGAGACAATTAATATCCTTAATCTATATGCAAAATTCTGTGAAGATGTTCTTGCTATACCAATGATAAAAGGGCAAAAAACAGATAAAGAGAAGTTTGCGGGAGCAAAAGCAACTTATACTATTGAAAGTTTAATGCATGATGGAAAAGCTCTTCAATCTGGTACATCTCATAATTTTGGAGATGGATTTGCAAAAGCTTTTGATATTACTTATACAGATAAGGATAACAAGTTATCTCATGTTCATCAAACATCTTGGGGAGTATCCACAAGATTATTAGGTGGTATAATAATGGTTCATGGTGATGATAACGGATTAGTTCTCCCACCAATGATTGCTCCAACACAAGTTATTATCATACCTATAATGCAGAAAAAAGAAGGAGTACTTGATAAAGCTAATGAAGTGAAGGAAGCACTTAGCAAGTTTGCTAGAGTTAAGATTGATGATTCTGATAAGAGTCCTGGATGGAAATTCAGTGAACATGAAATGAAAGGTATTCCTCTAAGAGTTGAATTAGGTCCTAAGGACATAGAGAAAAATCAGGCTGTAATTGTAAGAAGAGATACTAGAGAGAAATATTTTGTATCCCTTGATGAGCTTGAAACTAAAGTAACTGAGCTTTTAGAAGATGTTCAAAAAAGTATGCTTGAAAAAGCAAGAATCCATAGAGATAAACATACCTACACTGCAACAACTATGGATGAATTATCAGATATAATGAACAATAATCCAGGTTTTGTAAAAGCAATGTGGTGCGGAGATACTGCCTGTGAAGAAAAGATTAAGGAAGAAACAGGTGCTACATCCAGATGTATCCCATTTGAGCAGGAAGAAATTTCAGATGTGTGTATTTGCTGTGGTAAACCAGCTAAAAAAATGGTTTATTGGGGTAAGGCGTATTAAAATCCTTTTCATAATATTTTTTTAATCATTTGATGATGACATTTCTTATGATAGTGATTCTTTTGGCGATGATTAATAAAGAAGGTAGAATTATAATTTTATGATTCTACCTTTTTTATAATATTTATTATTATTTTGTTAACTTAACTAATTCTCCATTTACTTGGAGATTTATTTCATCTGGATCCAAATACTTATTGTTGAATATAAATAAATTCCATGACTTATTTTTCAATGATAAATCCGTTTTCATCTTTCTATCATACTCATCTAAGTAATTATTAATTTCTCTTTTGTCCTTATTTATAAATGCTTCATAATCATTATCGAATTTCAATTCCAAGTTATCAATTTTTATAATATCCTTAGTTCCTAATAAATCTTCTGCGTATAAATCAATTGCATAGAAGCCATCAGGTTCTATTGTCATGATATTACTTAATATATCCATTTCATTTTTAGTGCCAGTTATTTCATTAACTAAATCAGTGAAATCGAAGCTGTTTGACATTTGTGGTTGAACTATAGCTATGAACTGAATATTATCCGATGAAACCCCTGAATAAATCACAGAAAAACTGCTTATGTTGTCTTTTAGAAATTGTCTTTTGTCATCTACCCATTTTCTATCAGATTCTTCTATATCAAGGTTATCAAAAACTTTACCTATTATATGAGCTTTAATGATATTTTCATGTGTAGGTGTCTTTTCTGCCTTTGAAGCTGCTTCATTGAATTCATTAATTTTTTCCTTAGTAAACTTTTCTATTTCAGCTGTATTTATATTGTCACTATATTGTTGTGCGCTTAATTTCCAATAACTGTTACCATTAATTTTAATAGTTAAAGGAAATCTAGATTCTTCTGTCTCTTCTAAACCATCTAAAGAATAATTTAGTTCTTCTGGGGTGTCTAATACAATTTCCTTGATTTTTCTATTTTCTTGTTGATTACCTGTTCCATCAGATGGTACTTCTGTATCTAAAATGTGTTTTGTATCTATTGTTAGAGTAAGAAATTTATCACCTAATACAACCCATTTACCCGAATAATCTATAATTTCTCTATCTCTGTCATATTGACTATACTGAAATTTAAAAGTACCATCTTCATTGAATGTGTACATGTCAGTATATCCATCTCCTAATTGATTACTGGCATGCCACATACCTATTAATATTTTGCTATAATCAGCCTTTTCATCAGCTGATTCTTCTTCATTCTTCTTATCATCATTGTTATTAGTCTTGTTTTGCTCTAAAGATATACCAGAATCTTCTATCCCTGTACCATTTACTCCTTTATTTTCTGTTGAAAAATACACTATAGCTCCAATTATCACAACCAAAACTATGCAACTAATAAGCCCAACATATTGCTTTTTCATTTTATTCTCCTTTCAAAAATCTAATCATGGGTATAAAATTTATACCTATTATAATATTTCTCACTCTTATATTTATCTTTAAAATAAAGACCATTGCTTATTGAGGAACTTCCCCCTGCTTGAGCTAGATAAACTCCTTTTTCAGAATTATAATCACTACCGTCAGGTGTAGGACGAACAACTTGAACGTGCCCTATACTAGGCGATTCATCAATACATGAAATAGTCATATATCCCTCATTAGCTCTTTTTTGAGCTTCTTCAGGCGTTATCTCTTTCCATCCATAATTTTCTCCTTGAGCATCTAACCAAATAGCTAATCTATTAGCATTTAGCTCTGTAGCTGTAGCATTCTTTGCATCCTGATATAAGATATATCCTTTCTTCAAATTACGTCCTATAGCTTTTCCTGTAGCATCTTCTAAATTCCCTTTTTGATTTATCTCTACAAATCTAGGTAATTCTACACCCATTGCTATAGAGATATCCCAAGCATAAATATTACAATATGTAGCACCACCTCTAGGTACATATCTTGGATTAGATTCTACATTGAATTGATCTATCAATTTATTATATGCTTCAGGTGTTCTTGGTCCTGAATCATAAGTATATAACGGTTTTACTGCATTCCATGAAGTAGTATCAACCATATTATAATTAGAGTTAGTGTTAATCTTAGTTTCTTGTTGATTATCATGATTATTATCTATCTTGGGTTGTTCGTTAGTAATCATAGTTTCCCAAGGTTTTGATTTATAATACGTATAAAAATTAATATCCCTTTGGTCTTTTTCTGTCCTATATCTGTCAATATTGCTCCATGTATTATATCCCGAATATGTTGCTCTTGGAATATTGGATTCATTACGTCTTATTGCTTCATTATATCTATTGAGAGCAACATCTAGACCACATCTTACATTGTATTCCCAATCATTTCTAATATGTTCAAAATCATATTTATCACTCCAAGATTTATCATTAAGCTGCATTATTCCCCAGTCAGTAGATGTCACTTGACCATTTTTATTCTTATTTTCATTTGAATTAGCTAAGTTATCTCCTTCATATTGAGTCATTCTACTTTCTGTCCATGCTATTGCAAGCCCAATATCTTTTGGCAGTCCTATTTCATCACAGTACTGTTCTATATAGTTTACAATTTCATCATAACTAGGATTATTATATTTTCTTGTACTGTTTTCAACCTTAGGTTTATCTTGTACTTTTTCTTGTACTTTTTCTTCTTCTGGTTTATTAATTACTATGGGTTCTGCTTTTACAAATAAGTATTCCCATGTTGTTTCTCCAACTTTTCCTTCATATTCACCAAAATTCCATAACTTATTATTTTCTTTGAATTTAGTTATTGCTTCTAACGTTCTATCTCCAAAATAACCATCTATAGCTAATGGATTCCCCCTTGAGTCTCTATAACCTAATTCATTTAACCTTTGCTGCATAAGCTTTACATATTCATTATATTTGTTATTATCATAAGTTAGAATACCTTCAAATTTTGGCATGGAAATCAAGGCGTCTTCTTGTTTTGGCTGTTTATTAGTTATGACTTCATCACTATCTTTATCAAAAAAGTCTATTAAATGCGCTATACTAGATTTTATAGTAGATTGAATTACCCCGAAGATATCAGCAATTTTACTACTTAAGCTTAGATAATATTCTTCAATCTTATCTGTTAAATCAATTATATCAGCTTTTGGTTCTTCATTTATCTCATTAAAGCTATCCATAAGTTTTTTTTCAACATCTGCATATGCTGTTATAGCTTGATTGATAAATTCTGATGTTCTGTTTATACTTTTCTCTAGATTATTGATCTCCCTACATAGATTACGAAGTTTTCCATCTATATTCTGCCTATATTTAACGTCACTATCCAAACCGCTTCTTATAGTTGCTAACTTATTGCCAACACCACTAACTCTATTAGAGATATTTTGGATATTAGATATTTTATCTCCTAATCCTTCCATATTCACACTTATATTATTCATACTCTTTTCCTCCATTTTATCAAATATTTTTAATTATTGCTACATCTTAATAACCAATATTGATTTATATAACGTATTAAAATTTAATTATGAATATATTTCTTGATAGATCTCCCATATGGTTATAAAGCTTTCGTTTAGATTTCTATTTAATTCATTTAATTTGTTCTCATACTCATTAATGATATTATCTGATTGCTTTTTATCATTACTATTAACTATATTCTTTGAAGTTATAATTTCTTTATATGCTGTTACTGTCTGTTCTACTATTTTTTTTGTCACGTATAAATCATCTTCTAATTGTAGAATTTCTTGGCTTAGTTTATGAATTTCATTATTAATGTTATCTATAGTCCAATTATTAGTATTACGTACAGTCAATTTCTCGTCATCAGAATAACTCATTTTGGGAGACATAGGCTTTAGTTCGATAACTTTTTCATCTATGTCTTCAACACGCTTTGTTATACTAGACATAATTTATTCCTCCTAATTTTTATTAATTGCATATAATTAAATATAGTTAAATTGTAATTAATATATTTTATGAGTATTTACTCTTATAGTATATATTCTTTATAATTTTTTCAACAAATCCTGACGAAATGCATTTTTTATGGGATGAAATGCATTAAATCAATTATTTTGGTTTATATTTGATAATAATATTGTTAATATAAGAACTCCAATCACTGTTATTTTTTAGTAATTGGAGTTCTTATATTTCAATAACTTTGAGTTGCTGGATTATGTTGTATTAGTACTAATTCATAAAAGTAATTTATTATACCCACCTAAGTTGATTAGCTTTTTATAATTCCTATACTTTTACCTTTTTAATCTACATACTTACTGAATTAAAAAATGGTATAATTAAAGAGTTCTTAATATTTTATCTGCTTTTAATCTTTCAATAAAATCTTCTAATGCTTTACTCTTATTTTGATACAATTCTTCTGAGATTTTACTACATCTTTCATCAGAAGTGAATACGCTCCAATGGTCATTCACTTTTCTGATACATATCTCATTTGGACTAACTTCATGATCATTAAACCAATTGTAATTTTTCAATTCTTCATCCTCAATAATTTTCATGGCTTGGATATTATCCATTATTAATCACCTACTTTATTTCAAATAATATTTTTAGCTCAATTAACATGTCAACTGGTAAAGGTAATTCGTATTGGATACCTCCTCCTGTAGAACCAAATCCTCTTGCAATATTACCTTTTTGTACTTTTAACTTATCAAATGTTAATTTATATTTTTTCATATATGCATCAATTTTAGTTTTAAGTCTTTGGTCTGTACACTCATCATAATATTTTTTAATATTATTAAAGTCACCTTCTACCTTATATTGATGATATTTTGAAGAATCTTCAATATATGGTAATGAACGCTGGTCATAATTATAAGGTTTTCCATCTATCACAGGAGATGTATATCTACCATTACTAGGTCCATACCTATCTATTATCTCACCTTTTGATGGTATATAATCATTTTTTATTGCCTTACCTGCGTCATTAAGTACATATCCTCCTTCTGGTACCTGAGCCCAATCAATACTTCCATCTGCTTTTAAAACCTTTGGATCTTTTGGAATTTGAATTTCATCAGGCCATTTACCAGTTGATAAAAATTCCTCCGCATAATTAGTGCCTTTATAATCATCAATTTTTTTGAGATAAGAACTAAGGTCATCAATGTCACATTTAGTTAGTTTAAGTAGTTTACTAGAAGTTTTTTCCGTAATCTCAACCATATTATTAAGTTCTTTAATTTTGTCATCAGGCAAATCATCAATGTCTATTTTATATATAATTCCTTCTGGTGTCACTACTTCAAAATACTCTTTTGTTCTAGTAATGCTTCTAATAAGGTCTGGTAATTCATCTAACTTAGCAGCTATTATTTTATTAATTCGCTTTGTTGTCTGCATTACTCCTTTTATGGCTTTTTTGAATCCACCACTTTTAACGAATTTTACTATACTTGCGGCAGTTTCTCCACCTTCAATTGCTGCACATAGGACTTCCCCTATCAAACTACCTATCATACATCCTTTATCAAAAGGTTCCGCTTCATTGTATGTATTCTTCCATTCTTCTATAGCCTGAGTTATCATTATTTTTAATGCATCTCGATATTCTTCATATACTATAGCTTTTGCCATAAATGCTGCAAAGACCTTGAGTTGAGCTGGATCTTTAATAATACTATATATTCCTTCAATAGTATCTACAACTGTTTTTAATGGTGCTACAGATATTCCCCAAAACAATCCCACTCGAAATTCTTGTCCCTGTTCTTTAGCACTAGAACCATATGTAAGTCTAGCCCAAGTATAAAAGTTATTTCTTTTTACTTCTTCTGGAAAATTCCAATGATTAATTTCATTCAAGGCATCTAATGGATAATAGTATTTAGCATAGTGTTCATAGGCAGCTGAACTTTCGTATTTATTTTCATTAGTTATTATACCAAGCTCATCATCTTTAAGTGGAATAGGAGGAATGTTTTCATAGTATTCTTCAGGTAATAGATTAGCAACAAATTCAAAGGTACTATAGTCATTTTCGGTCATATTAACCCAATGTAACAAAGTCTTCAGTTTATATTCCTTTGGTAAAGCTTCGTAAGTAAAGATTAAATTATTCCCTCTATGGTATTCTTCAAATCCAAGTAAAAATTTGTAAACTGCTTCATCCAAATCTTCATCTATATTCGAATTATAATTACCATTATGGTCTGTTAGATCTACTTCAAAACCTTTATAATTCTTTAGAATATTTTCTAGTGATTTTTTCAAGCCTATAATGTCTTTTGATTTAATCTCTTCGGCTACTTTACCTTGATAAATATTTTTCTCTAATACTAATCCATCAAAATCAAGGAATTGGGCTGTCTTTTCACAATCAAATTTATTATAACTTATATATTTATAGTTGTCAGTATTATTAATAACCTTTTTACTAGAGAAAAAGTCACTTAGATTTTTAATAGTAGTAAAAAGCCCTCCAAAGATTCCAAAGAGCCCTATTTTAGATAAGAAATTAAATCCTTTTAAAATAGGATTATCATTGTTGTTATCATTTTCTATTTTATTATGTTGAGTCATATTATTAAGATTACATACAAGACATTCTAATTCTCTTTCTGTTTGTTCATACCTATTTTTTGTATTCTTAACAAAATCACTCAATTCATATAAATTTCTAGCAATTTTATCTAGATCTTTTTGAATGTACAGCATCTCGCTACCTATACCATCTCTATATTTTACATCACTATCCAGAGAATATTTAAGGGAACGAAATGAGTCTTCAATTTCTGATACATTATACGAGCATCTCCTCAAGGTGTGTTCATTTTTACCAAAATTCCTGGTTTCTATTGACATATTACCCAAAAGCCATCACCTATAATTCATATCTTATTTTTTCCATGTTCTTATATAAATATTTTTTCCCTCTTCAATGACCCCTTTAGTCACTCTCGACATTGTAATTTGTTCTTTATTTGGTAACGGGCATGGTTCTACAGTTTTTATAATGTTTAGGTTAATATTATTGATTGTATCTTTATGTTTTTCTACTAATGAATATACTTTTCTATGCTTATTTTGGGATTCATTCTGTTGATACATTTGATACAACTTGTTAATCTTTTCTTCAGATTTTCTATACTCGTCACATGAATATACAAGTAACTCCTCATAATTCTTAGTAGTCAAAATTATTCTACTAAGATTTTCATCTACTTCCCTCATCAAATTATTGATATTACCTCTATCTTTGATTTCTCCATCTAGATTATTTTTAGTTGTTTCGTAGTCATAAGCTATTAACTTAATCTTTCTCTGTATATCATTAATTTTTTCTGCTAGAATGCTCATGTGTTGTAGTTGAGCTGTTATTTGCAACCATGCCACCACCTTAAAAACTATTCTATGTGTTAGAAAATGTTCCTAGTAAAGTCTAATATTAAGACTCTTTTCGTATAGAAATCTCCTTTTATAAAAAAGCAAAATAGAGGACTGCCAATTAGTCCTATAATTTAGCTGGATAAACGGGTAAGGGTGTAAAGATATAATATATGGATATATTAAAAGCTAAATTATAAATAGGCAGTCCTTATAAACATTTTATGAGAATAAATCTCCTGTTGCTGTATCAATTGCAGTTTCTGCTGAAGCATAATCAGTAGCAGCATTTGTTAAGAATGTTGAATATGAAGTTATAACTTGTGAGTAATTTTGAAAATCATTTTTTAAACCTAAAAATTTATTAATAAATTGTTCTGCTGCATCACTTCTCCAGTTAGCTTGTAGGTTTGTCATTAGAGTAGTTATATCCTCCATGATTCCATTAAATTGAGTATTAATACTTTTTATAGTAGAAGATGTATCTTCTAACATCTGTGTAGTAACTGTAAATTGTGCCATATATATCCTTCCTTTCTATAATAGATTTATCTATTGATTATTATCTAGCTAATCTACCTGCATTACTTATAATATTTTCCTCTGTTTTTCTATACACATTGGCTGCTTTCATTAAAAATTCTGAATAATTTCTGAGAACTTTTTCTAATTTCATAAATTCAGGTTTGAAGTTAGTAATTTGGTTAGCATAAGCTGTATTACCTTCACCTTTCCATTGAGAACTTAAATTATTTACTTCTGTTATTAATTTTTCATATAATCTTTTATATTCATCCACCTTTTGAGTTACTTGTCCTGATTGTTTTTCTAAGACTTCTGGTGTTACATCAATTGATTTTGACATAATATAAAACCTCCTTTTAATTATAAGTAATTCCTTATTATTTCTTTGATTTTAATCATAATAGTCCGATTGTCTATCTAACCAATCGTAATATGCTTCAAGTCTTCTATCATCCTCTCTTTTTATGTCATATGCAACATCAGATATTCTTGTCGCTATATCAGACATTTTTCTGGATGTAGACTTTATGTCTCCTTCCAGCATCTCACCTTGACCAATAAATTCTCTGGATGCTTCACCTTTCCATATGTACACTATATCATTAATGATATTATTCAAATCTCTTGACTCATTACTTAAATCACTTGACAATTGTCTTATTTTTCTTACTTGATTCATAACATGTGAATAATTAATTCTTCTTCTAGGTCGGACCATTTTTTTCCTCCCTTTGCAATACTTTACTTATCAATATATTGATTTGTTTTTTATTATGTTTTCTTACAAGTAATATGATATAGAATAATTAATTTTTTTTCAACAAATCCTGACGAACGACACGTTTTATGGGATAAAATGCATTTCAAAGTAAAAATAGCTAAAAAATTATACTATTTCTTGTGAAATTGCACCAATAGAAAATTGTCGTATTTTGTAACATTTTTGCTAGAAGATTGTGATATGCCAATGATAAAATTGATAATCTAAGATATTTCTCAACTAAATATTAAGTGTAAAAAGATTATCATATTACTTTATTTCATATTTAAATCTATAACTGAACACATAAAATAAGTGCATATATGAATTTTGCATATTTAAAAATTCGTGCATGCACTCATCTAATTAGCTAAGATAGTTTACTATCTTCTGTTATCATTTCAATTTGGTATTTATTTATGTAATAATAATTAATAATATATTTTATACCCATTCCCATTAATATAGATAATATCAGTGATATAAAACCAAGAATTAGAAAAGCCTGGTCATTGGATATTTTATCTTTTAAACTTCTTCCTACAAGTATACCCATAAGAGGGGCTACAAATATGAAGGTCAAACCACTTTTATTTTTTTTAGGATTACTTTGATTAACCTTCTTAATATAGCTAATAGAATATACTGTCATAAAGGTTATATAGATAATCAAAATAAGAAGAATTTCCATTACCGTCATAACTCTATTTATTGAAAACACTTTGAAAACCCCTAACAAGCATTCAAATGATACTATAAGTAAACTAGTACCAATATACAAAAACTGGTAAAAAACCAAAGAGCTTATAATACTGAATTTCTTCTCCTGTAAGTAACTTATATAATTCTTCCCTAAGTTCTTTTTTATGTTGCTTCTCTTTTTGTGTATAACCTGGTATACCTGTTACATATTCTTTGGCTCCATGTGGATCCATGCTGCATAGAAATTGTAATTCTTCTACTGTTAATTCCAATGATCTATTTTGTACAGCATGACCTAGAGCTGTAGCTGATGGGGATTCATTTAATTTTTTTACTGCCTCACTTCTGGCACCATAACCGCCATGTACTAAATTACGACTGGCTTCATATGTATCCTCACCAACATATTTCCATATTACATTTTTATCTGTAAGTTAAAAACCATATATGATATACAGTAATTAATATTAATCTAGTTATCATATAGGGGAATTTTTTTAGCTTAGAATTTCGAATTTACTAAGTTCTAGGAATTTATATAAATATTCTTTTCCTAATTCATCTGTTATTATATGATTCTCCATTAATTCCTTATTAATGGAGTAGTAATTATCAAGTTCTAGGCTATAATTAAATGCTACTTGATATGCCCATAATTCATCTGATTCAGTGTTAAATACTATGAATTTTTTGTTGTCAGCTTTAAATATAACTAGATAATTAGTATCAATATTTACAACAGAAAAATTATTATCTTTGCTAACACTTAATTCTGGTGAAGCAAATTTAAAGATATTTTTTGCATGTTCCATAATAACCATAACATCATTAATATCATTACATGATAATACACTTCTCTTATTAGAATATCTGTTTTTTTCAAGAAGTAAAAGAGTCATAAGCAATGCTTCATCTTGGTCGTTGAACATCAATTTTATTGTATCTTTTCCTCTTTCACTTGTCATTAAAACATATTTATCATTCACTTTTTTTAATTTTGTAATAACATCTGATTGAATATTATAAATGTAATTGCCTAAAATATCACAGCAGTAATTATAGTCTTTACTTTTTTTATTTAAATATTTTAGTATTTTTTGTAACATATATCCTCCTCTTTACTCCATAATTTTTAAAAATCCATTTTTTATTAATTCATTTTACACCCATTTCAGTAAGATATTGAGTCCCTTTTCCTGCTTGATCAAACCAAGGTGCTATTTCACCTGATTTAACACTAAAAGTCTAGTTACTTTATATCTTGTATATGGTTGTCCTTTCATAAATGGTGGTAAAGCTCTACTTTCAAAGCTAATTCCATCTGGTGAAAAATATTTACCGTTTCCATTGCTTCCATATCTATCAATAATTGTATTAGGTCTTAATGTATCTATACTATATTTGCCATTAGTAAATCCTTCAATATTTACATCACCATTAGTCCCTGGGTATATAGGATTACCCGTACTTTGATTAAAATATTTAGGATTATCATATACATCTTTATACTTTAAGTATAAATCATCATTTGGAGTAAAATTCCATCTATCAATTTTTGCTCTATCTGCTTCAGAAATTATATTTTTAGTTCCGACTAAAAACTCCTCATCCTTATCCGTAGAATTCAAAGCATTAATAATGAACTGTTCATCTGCATCAGTAGCACCGGAAATATGTTTTTGGTTTTAGTTACTTTTCTATATTGTGTATTTAAGCTTTCAATAACATTGGTCGTATACATTATCTTTCTGATATCATTAGGAAACTATCGAGTAGGAGGTAGATAATTATTTTATCTACCATCCTCTCACATCACCGTACGTACCGTTCGGTATACGGCGGTTCATTAAGAATTAATGTATTAACTGATAACGCTTTACTAAACTTTTATACCCTAGTTCTTCTAGGTAAGCATTCGTTAACGTTCTTGACAAAATTGGACTTTTGGCTATTCGCAGATAGCCTTTTCTTGTGTTTGCATATTCCCACGACTTTTGTTTGTTAATCCCTATTTTTATTAATTTCCTATGGCTAGTCTTGACTTTCTTCCATTGTTTCCAAATGCATGCTCTTATTCTTCGTCTTATCCAGCTCTCAATATCTTTTATTCTATTTCTACATTTAGCTATTTTGAAGTAGTTAATCCATCATTATTATTTCATTTAATTTCTTTAATCTAAACTCCATACTAATTCCCCAATTCCTGTTGGCCACTTTCCTAAGTTTCTCTTTGAATATTTTATAGGATTTCTCGTGTATTCTTATTTGTACTTCATTCCTACTAAAGTAGAATGAAAATCCGAGAAATTTACTCTTTGTTACTAGGTCTACTTTGCTCTTTTCTTGGTTAACTTTTAATTTCAGTTTTCCTTCAAGTAATCTTATCATACTTTTCATAACTCTTTCTCCTGCCTTCTTGCTTTTGACGTATATATTACAGTCATTGGCGTAACGGCAAAATTTATGTCCTCGTTTTTCTAGTTCTTTATCTACTTCATCCAGCATTATATTTGATAACAGTGGACTAAGTGGACCACCTTGTGGTGTTCCTTTATCATTTAATACTTTTATTCCTTGTATCATTATTCTACTTTGTAGATATTTTCTTATTAGTTTTAATACTCTTTTATCTTTTACTTTTCTAGATAAGCGATTCATCAGTATGTCATTATTTACTTTATCAAATAATTTTTCTAAGTCCATATCTACAACCCACTTGTTTTCTTCGTTAATGTATTTCTTTGCCTGTAACATTGCCATCTTGGCACTTTTCTTAGGACGAAATCCATACTACTAATTGAAAATGTCAGTTCATAGATTTTACTTATTTCTGTGCTATGGCTTGTTGTATCATTCTATCTAGCACCCTTTTTTGGATATAAACTTTAGCTAATATTTTAACATTCCCTCTATCATTCCACTGTACCAGTCCTAATGAAAGCTCTTTAACATTTAGTATCATTCACTCAAAAGTATAAACTAACCTTTTCTTCTTCATTATAAAATAATATTAAATTTAATTAATAATCTAGTAGATATACATATCAATGTCAAATTCTGCACCAATATAGTTCATTAGTTCAATGGCTTGTGATTTAATGGATATAATCGGTTTAACTTCATCTTCAATCTTAACGGTAATAAGAAATAAATAATCAACGTCAAATATCCTCTTTATTTCATGTAAAGTGTGTTTTTTCATTAATAAAATTTCAATTATCTTAGATAATTCATCATTTACATCTAACGATTCTACTTCACCTAAACTATATGTCCAACAAGTATCTTTCCTAGTTATATTTCTGTTATAAATATTGTCACCTTTGAGCCACTGTTCTGTTGGTTGAAGTTCTAATTTATAGGTAATGGTATTAAGATCAAATACTTCACCTGATATTACAAACTCTATATTTATACTAGTACTCATTCTATTACCTCTCATTCTATTTAATAAATTCATAAGTTGGAATTGGCTCACCTATACCACCTTTTCGATAAATCCACAGCATGCCACTATCTTTATCAATATATAGATCGTAATGTGCAATATTTTTCTTTCCAACAAAATCTTGTTTAAGTGCATGAGCATCAATTCCTTTTTGTTTTAAATATCTATCTTTTGCCATTTTAATATTACTAGGAGTATATTTTTCAGCAGCACCTACAGTATTATTTCCAAAGACACCTTTAGCTTCACTCGTCCCCACTAATAACTCCTCATCCTTATCCGTAGAATTCAAAGCATTAATAATAAATTGTTCATCTGCATCTGTAGCACCTAAAGTACTATTATAATCAGCTACCATTTTTCCTAACATACCATTAGCTGCTAAACCTGATGCCATCCTGAAGCCATATATGGATACTCCTTCTAAAAATACTCCTAAGGTGTTTAAACCATAAAATGCAACAGCAGTATATGTAATAGGTTTAACTACGCTGAGTAGATCATCAGGTATTCCATCATTAACTTCCAGCGCAAAATCAGCATTGCTTTTAACAGTTCCCCATATGTCACCTTTGGAGTTATCTGTTTTCTCCCAGTTTGACCATTTATGCTTATAATACTGAATTTCTTCTCCTGTAAGTATCTTATATAATTCTTCCCTAAGTTCTTTTTTATGTTGTTTCTCTTTTTGTGTATAACCTGGTATACCTGTTACATATTCTTTGGCTCCATGTGGGTCCATGCTGTATATAAATTGTAATTCTTCTACTGTTAATTCCAATGATCTATTTTGTACAGCATGACCTAGAGCTGTAGCTGATGAGGATTCATTTAATTTTTTTGCTGCCTCTACACTTCTAGCACCATAACCAGCATGTACTAAATTACGACTAGCTTCATATGTATCCTCACCAACATATTTCCATATTACATTTTTATCTATGAATAGTATATCATTGTTTTCC